>CAYNPW010000008.1:0-52707 GCA_964399215.1 uncultured Ruminococcus sp.
CGGGAAAGGGCGCGCAGCTTGTTCGTTCCGCCGGAAATATGGCTCAGCTTATGGGTAAGGAGGATAATTACGCTCTTGTAAGACTTCCTTCGGGCGAAATGAGAAAGGTTCCGATCAACTGTATGGCTACAGTCGGACAGGTTGGCAACATCGATCACGAGAACGTAAACATCGGTAAGGCAGGAAGAAAGCGCCACATGGGCTGGAGACCTACTGTAAGAGGTTCTGTAATGAACCCGTGCGATCACCCCCACGGAGGCGGTGAAGGTAAGTCGCCTGTCGGCAGACCGTCGCCTGTTACACCTTGGGGCAAGCCTACAATGGGATACAAGACCCGTGCTAAGCATCATCGCTCCGATAAGTTTATCGTAAAGCGCAGAAACGGCAAGTAAGCTGAAAGGAGGCAGATGATAAATGGGCAGAAGTGTCAAGAAGGGCCCTTACGTTCAGGAGGCTCTTATGAAGAGAGTTATCGCTATGAATGAGGCAGGAGAGAAGAAGGTTCTTAAGACCTGGAGCAGAGCCTCCACGATCTTCCCCGATTTCGTAGGTCACACATTTGCAGTTCACGACGGACGCAAGCACGTTCCTGTTTATGTAACTGAGGATATGGTAGGTCATAAGCTGGGTGAATTTGCGCCGACAAGAACTTATAAGGGTCACGCAGGTTCAAAGACCTCGAATAACGGTAAGTAGTGCGGAAGGAGGAGTACAAATGGAAGCAAAAGCTATACTGAGAACAGCTCGTATTGCTCCTCGTAAGGTACAGATCGTTCTCGATCTTATCAGAGGAAAAGATTACGACGTTGCAATGGCAATCGTCAAAAACACACCAAAGGCTGCAAGTGAATATCTTGAAAAGCTTCTGAAGTCCGCCGCAAGCAATGCTGAGAACAATCATAACATGGATAAGAACAATCTTTATGTTTCAGAGTGCTATGTTTGTCCCGGACCGATTATGAAGAGAATTATGCCAAGAGCACAGGGCAGAGCATATAGAATCCTTAAGAGAACATCACACATTACTGTTGTTCTCAAGGAAAAGGAATAAGCTGAAAGAGGAGGTAAACTATGGGACAGAAAGTGAATCCACACGGACTTCGCGTCGGTGTGATTAAGAATTGGGACTCCCGCTGGTTTGCAGATAAGAGCACTTTCGGCGATACACTCGTAGAGGATTACAACATTCGTAAGTTCATTATGAAGGATCTTAACAGAAGATCAAAGAATCCTGCTGATAAGTGCGTATACGCCGGTGTTCCGAAGGTTGAGATTGAAAGATTTGCCGACAAGGACGGCAGCCAGAAGGTTAGAATTCATATCCACTGCGCTAAGCCCGGTCTTGTTATCGGCAGAGGCGGAGCGGAGATCGAAAAGCTTCGTGCAAACATTGAAAAGATGATCGGCAAGTCGGTTGCCATTAATATCGTAGAGGTTAAACAGCCTGACATCAACGCTCAGCTCGTTGCAGAGAAGATCGCTCATGATCTTGAGGACAGAATTTCCTTCAGAAGAGCTATGAAGCAGTCTATCGGCAGAGCTATGAAGCTGGGCGCTAAGGGTATCAAGGTTAAGGTATCCGGCAGACTTGCAGGCGCTGAAATTGCAAGAAGTGAAAGCTATCACGAGGGTACTATTCCTCTCCAGACTATCAGAGCTGACATTGACTACGGCACTGCTGAGGCGCACACAACTTACGGACGTCTCGGTATCAAGGTTTGGATCTACAGAGGAGAAGTTCTCAAGGGCGAGGTAGCCGCATCTGACAGACGCGATACAAACGACAGAGACAAGAAGCGCGGCGGCAGAAATCGTCGTGATTCGAGATCCAGAAAAGAAGGAGGTAACAAGTAATGCTGCTTCCAAAGAGAGTTAAGTTCAGAAAACAGCACCGCGGCCGTATGACCGGCAAGGCGCTGAGAGGAAATACAGTTTCCTACGGTGATTATGGTCTTCAGGCTCTTGAGCCTGCATGGATCAGCTCCAATCAGATCGAAGCTGCCCGTATCGCTATGACAAGATACATCAAGCGTGGCGGTCAGGTTTGGATCAAGATCTTCCCAGATAAGCCTGCAACAAGAAAGCCTCTTGGTACTCGAATGGGTAAAGGTAAGGGCGCTCCTGAATACTGGGTTGCAGTAGTTAAGCCGGGCAGAGTAATGTTCGAGATCGCCGGCGTACCTGAGGAGACCGCAAGAGAGGCTATGCGTCTTGCTATGCATAAGCTTCCTATCAAGTGTAAGTTCGTTGTAAAAGATACTCAAGAAACGGGTGGTGAGCAATAATGAAGGCAAATGAAATCAAGGATATGACAGCCGACGAGCTTAACAGCAAGCTGGCTGAACTCAAGCAGGAGCTTTTCAACCTTCGTTTCCAGCACGCTGTAAATCAGCTGGAGAACCCTAAGAGACTTCAGGCTGTAAAGAAGGATATTGCTCGTGTTAAGACATTCATTCGTAAGCAAGAGTCCGAAATCCAGTAATTTCGAAGGGAGGATTAACTGTGAGCGAAAGAAATCTGAGAAAGACAAGAGTAGGTACTGTTGTTTCCAATAAGATGGACAAGACAATCGTTGTCGCTATTAAGGACAACGTTCAGCACCCTCTTTACAAGAAAATCATCAAGAGAACAGTTAAACTTAAGGCACATGACGAAAACAATGTCTGCGGTATCGGAGATAAGGTTGAAGTTATGGAGACAAGACCTCTGTCCAAGGATAAGAGATGGCGTCTCGTTAACGTTCTCGAAAAGGCTAAGTAATTAAAATAACGAGTGCAAAGTGCTGGGCAGAATTATTTCTGCCGCACGCACCTTGAGTTTTTGAAAGGAGGAACGCACTGTGGTACAGATGCAGACTTACCTGAAGGTTGCAGATAACTCCGGCGCTAAGGAGCTTATGTGTATCCGTGTTCTCGGCGGTACGAGAAGAAAGTATGCAAACATCGGTGACGTTGTAGTTTGTTCTGTTAAAAAAGCAACACCAGGCGGAGTTGTTAAAAAGGGCGACGTTGTTAAAGCAGTAATCGTTCGTTCAGCAAAGGGTCTTCGTCGTGCAGACGGTACTTATATCCGTTTCGACGAAAACGCTGCTGTAATTATAAAGGAAGACAAGAATCCCAGAGGTACCCGTATCTTTGGACCAGTTGCTAAAGAGCTGAGAGATAAGGATTATCTTAAGATCCTTTCACTCGCTCCGGAAGTTCTTTAATTTGGAGGTGTCGTAAAATGAATAAGGTACACGTTAAAACAGGCGACACCGTTGTTATCCTTTCCGGTAAGGATAAGGGTAAGCAGGGTAAGGTTTTGGCAGTTTCCCCTAAGGAGGGTAAGGTCATCATCGAAGGTCTTAACATTGCCACTAAGCACGTTAAGCCAAGAAGCGCTCAGCAGCAGGGCGGTATTGTTCCCGCTGAGGCAGCTATGTACGCTTCAAAGGTAATGGCTGTTTGCCCTAAGTGCGGCAAGCCTACAAGGGTTGCTCACAAGTTCCTTGAGGACGGAACTAAGGTTAGAGTTTGTAAGAACGCTGAGTGCGGCGAAGAATTTTAAGGAGGAGTTAAACTATGGCTACAAGACTTAAAGAGCAGTATGTTAGCACGGTAGCTCCTGCAATGATGAAGAAATTCGGCTACGCTAACGTAATGCAGATCCCTAAGCTTGACAAGGTTGTTATCAATGTAGGCTGCGGCGCAGACAAGGATAACAAGAAGGTTATCGACGCTATTATGACTGACCTCGCTGCTATCACAGGTCAAAAGCCGATCGTTTGCAAGGCTAAGAAGTCGGTTGCTAACTTCAAGCTCAGAGACGGACAGATCATCGGTGTTAAGGTAACACTGAGAGCGGATAAGATGTATGAATTCGTTGACAGACTTTTCAACGTTGCATTCCCCCGCGTAAGAGACTTCAGAGGTATCAACCCCAACTCATTTGACGGCAGAGGAAACTACTCTACCGGTATCAAGGAGCAGTTGATTTTCCCTGAGATCGAGTATGATAAGATCGATAAGGTTCGCGGCATGGATATTAACTTTATCACAACCGCTAACACAGACGAAGAGGCAAAAGAGCTGCTTTCACTTATGGGCGCTCCGTTTGCTGACAAGTAAGAGGAGGATATAAATTATGGCAAAGAAGGCTATGATCAACAAACAGCAGGCTAAGCCTAAGTATTCAACTCGTGCTTACAACAGATGCAAAATCTGCGGAAGACCGCACGCTTATCTGAGAAAGTTCGGCGTATGCCGCATCTGTTTCAGAGAACTGGCTCACGACGGTCAGATTCCGGGCGTTAAGAAGGCAAGTTGGTAAAAGGAGGTTGACGGCATGCAGATCACAGATACTATCGCAGACCTGCTTACAAGAATTCGTAATGCAAGCACTGCAAAGCACGCAACAGTTGACGTTCCTGCATCTAACATGAAGAAGTCTATCACACAGATACTCGTTGACGAGGGATATGTTAAAGACTTCAAGGTTATTGAGGACGGCAAGCAGGGTATTATCAGAATTACCCTTAAATACGACGAGAACAGAAATTCCGTTATCACGGGTCTCAGAAGAGTTTCTAAGCCCGGTCTCAGAATTTACGCTAGCTGCGAGGATATGCCTAAGGTGATCAAGGGAATGGGTATCGCTATCGTTTCCACATCTAAGGGCGTTATCACCGACAAGAAGGCAAGAGAGCTCAATGTCGGCGGCGAAGTTCTCGCATTCATCTGGTAAGGAGGACTAAGATTATGTCAAGAATCGGTATTAAGCCTATTAGTGTTCCTGCAGGTGTAGAGGTAACTGTTGCAGAGGGTAACGTAGTTACAGCAAAGGGTCCTAAGGGCACACTTACAAAAACATTCCATAAGGATATGATAATCAAGGTAGCAGACGGCGTTGTTACTGTTGAGCGTCCTTCAGAGGATAAGCTTCACAAGTCACTTCACGGTCTGACAAGAACACTGGTTGCCAATATGGTAGAAGGTGTTTCGACAGGTTTCTCTAAGAAGCTTGAAATCGTCGGCGTAGGTTACAGAGCTCAGAAGCAGGGCAAGAACCTTGTAATGAACCTCGGTTTCTCACACCAGGTTATCGTTGAGGAAACGGATACTATCAAGATCGAAGTTCCCGACGCAAACCATATAATCGTTTCAGGCTGCGACAAGCAGGAAGTTGGTCAGTTTGCTTGTGAGATTCGTGAAAAGCGTCCGCCGGAGCCTTATAAGGGTAAGGGTATTCGTTACGAAGGCGAGTATGTTATCCGCAAGGAAGGTAAAGCCGGCAAGGGTGCAAAGAAGTAATAAAAGGAGAGAATTACTATGGTTAAAAAGCTTGACAGAGCTAAGGCAAGAGCAAAAAGACATCAGAGAATCCGTAACAAGGTTAACGGAACTGCTGATTGTCCTCGCCTCAACGTATTCCGCTCCTCTAAGCATATATATGCGCAGATTATCGACGACACAAACGGCGTAACACTTTGCTCCGCTTCTTCAATGTCCAAGGAATTTGAAGGCAACGGCGGCAATAAGGAAGGCGCGCGCAAGGTTGGCGAAATGATCGCTGCTGCTGCTAAGGCAAAGGGCATCGAGAATGTCGTATTCGACAGAGGCGGCTATCTTTATCACGGCAGAGTGCAGGAATTAGCAGACGGAGCCCGTGAAGGCGGACTTAAGTTCTAAGAAGGAGGGTATACAATGGCTTTAATAGATGCTTCAAATATGGAGCTTACCGAAAAGGTTGTTGCGATAAACAGAGTTTCCAAGACTGTTAAGGGCGGACGTATCATGAAATTTTCCGCACTGGTTGTAGTCGGCGACGGAAACGGTATCGTTGGCTTCGGTATCGGTAAGTCGGGAGAAGTTCCCGATGCGATCAGAAAGGCTATTCAGGACGCCAAGAAGAACCTCATCAGGATTTCGCTCAAGGGTACTACAATTCCTCACGAAATCGTTGGTAAGTTCGGCGCAGGAGAAGTTCTTCTGAAGCCTGCCGCTCCCGGTACAGGTATTATCGCAGGCGGTACGGTAAGAGCAGTAGTTGAAGCTGTGGGTATTAAGGATATAAGAGCGAAGTCGCTTCGTTCAAACAATCCTTACAACGCAGTAAGAGCTACGATCAACGGACTTGCAAATATAAGATCGGCGGAACAGATCGCTGAGCTCAGAGGCAAGACTGTAAAGGAAATTTTTGACTAAGGGAGGATAAACAGTAATGGCAAACCTGAAGATCGAACTGATCAAGAGCCTTAACGGCAGAAGCGCAAAGCAGATTGCTACTGCAAATTCTCTTGGTCTGAGAAAAATCGGGGATACAAACGTGCAGCCCGACAATGCTTGCACACAGGGCAAGATCAAGCTGGTATCCCACCTTATTAAAGTAACCGAAGCGTAAAGCAAGGAGGTGCGAAACACATGAAACTGCATGAATTATCACCTGCTGCAGGCTCAACAAAGGACGTTAAGCGTATAGGCAGAGGTCACGGTTCAGGACAGGGCAAAACCGCAGGTAAGGGACACAAGGGTCAGAAGGCTCGTTCCGGCGGCGGAGTAAGACCCGGATTTGAGGGCGGTCAGACCGCTCTTGCAAGAAGAATTCCTAAGCGTGGATTCAATAATATTTTTGCAACCAAGTATGCAATTATTAACGTATCCGATCTCGAAAAGTTCGTAGACGGTACTGTTGTAGATACAGAGCTTCTTAAGGCTTCCGGCATTATCAAGAAGGAGCTCGACGGAGTTAAGGTTCTCGGAAACGGAGAGCTGACAAAAAACCTTACCGTCAAGGCTGCTAAGTTCTCGGCTGCAGCTAAGGAAAAGATTGAAAAGGCAGGCGGGAAGGCTGAGGTGATGTAATTGTGATAGAGACATTTCGTAATGCCTGGAAGGTTCCGGAGTTAAGAAAGAAGCTTCTCTTTACATTTTTCATCATCATAGTTTACAGAATAGGCGGTACCGTTCCTGTTCCGTACCTCGATTCGGCTGCGCTGGCGTCATGGTTCGGCTCAAACGACAACGGTAACTTCTTCAGCTATCTGAACGTTCTTTCGGGCGGCAACTTTGCCAAGGCTACGGTCATGGCGCTGTCCGTTGGTCCGTATATTAACGCACAGATCATCATTCAGCTGCTGACTTATGCGCTGCCTCCTCTTGAAAGACTTTCCAAGGAAGGTCCTGAGGGCAGGAAAAAGCTTAATAAGATCACAAAGTACACTGCTCTTGCTATCGGTATTTTCCAGGGCTGGGCATATTACCGTACTATGATGAGTGCAGGTGCAGTAACGTATACGGGTCAGAGCTTTGAAAGATATTTTGCAGAGGTCATCATTATTCTGTGCTTTGTGGCAGGTTCGTCTTTGACGATCTGGCTGGGCGATCAGATCAATGAAAAGGGTATCGGTAACGGTATTTCAATGCTCCTGTTTGCAGGTATCATTGCAAGAGGACCTGCGGCTGTTATTTCGCTGTTCCAGCTTATGACGGACGGATTGAAGGCAGGCGAGGCTAAGAACGTTGTTCTGGTTCCGATCATTCTGATTGTGTTCGTAATCATGATCGGTTTCATCATCTTTATGAACGAGGCGGAAAGAAGAATCCCTATTCAGTATGCTAAGCGCGTCGTGGGCAGAAAGCAGTACGGCGGACAGAACACATTCATTCCTGTAAAAATCGCAATGAGCGGAGTTCTTCCGATTATCTTTGCTATGGCGTTTATGTCTATACCCTCGACTCTTGAGATGTTTATCAAGCCGAACGCGGGAAGTTTTTACGATAAGTTCCTTAACTGGTTCAGCTACACTCACCCGTTCTATGCTTGTCTGTACTTTCTGTTGATCATAGGATTTAACTATTTCTATGTTTCAATGCAGTACAATCCTGTCGAGATCGCGAACAATCTCAGACAGAACAACGGCGGCGTTCCCGGCATAAGACCCGGAAAGCCCACAAGCGATTATCTGAAGAAAATTTTGTCAAAGATAACTTTGGTCGGTGCGGTATTCCTCGGAATTATTGCTATCTTCCCGATCATCTTCACGGCTATCACTAAGATGAATATCGCTATGGGCGGTACTTCGATCCTCATCGTAGTATCAGTTGCTCTTGAGACAGCAAGAACAATGGAATCGCAGATGATGATGCGTCATCACTCAGGATTCTTAAAGTAATCAATTCATAAACCGTCTGATTAGATAAGGAGTTATATTATGAATATTATTCTCTTAGGCGCGCCGGGTGCAGGAAAGGGTACTCAGGCAGAGGTTATCTGCAAGGAATTAAATATCCCGACAATCTCCACAGGAAATATGCTCAGAGCTGCTGTTAAGGCAGGTACAGAGTACGGTCTTAAGGCAAAGGCTGCTATGGACGCAGGAGACCTTGTTTCCGACGATATCGTTATCGGTATTCTCAAGGACAGGATCGCTGAGCCTGACGCTCAGAACGGCTTTATACTTGACGGATTCCCGAGAACGGTACCTCAGGCTGAGGCGCTTGACGCTATGGGTGTTCAAATCGACAAAGTCCTTGAGCTTTACGTCGATGAAGACGTTATAAAGTCAAGACTTACAGGAAGAAGGGTTTGTTTAGACTGCGGCGCAACTTATCACGTTGTATCCAAGGCACCAAAAACCGAGGGTATATGCGATGCTTGCGGCAAAGAGCTTGTGATCCGTAAGGACGATCAGCCCGAAACTGTTATTTCAAGGCTTGAGACCTATCACAAATCTACTGCTCCTCTTAAGGATTATTATCAGGCTCAGGGTAAGCTTGTTACCGTTGAGGGTACTGATACCGTAGAGGGAACCTCTGAACTGGTACTCGCAGCTCTTAAAGCTTAATAGAACCGAGGCGCAGTAATGATCAGCATTAAATCCAATAAAGAAATCGAAAAAATGCGTAAGGCGGGTAAAATCACTGCCGGAGCATTGATCGCTGCGGGCGAGGCTATCAGACCGGGTATGACTACCCATGAGCTTGATAAGATCGTCCACAGATATATTACCTCGCATGGAGCTAAACCGAGTTTTCTCGGCTACGGCGGATTTCCGGGCTCAGCCTGCATTTCCATAAATGACGAGGTTATCCACGGGATTCCCGGACCGAGAAAGATCCTTGAGGGTGACATCGTGTCCGTTGATGTGGGAGCTTATATCGACGGCTACCATGGGGATTCCTGTAAGACCTTTGCAGTGGGCGATGTTTCGCCCGAGGCTAAGGCGCTTATGAAGTCCACCGAAGAAAGTCTGTATCTTGCAATAGGTATGGTCAAGCCCGGCGTAAGACTGGGAGATCTCGGTGCGGCTATCGCTAAGTACAACGAGGACAACGGCTACTCCGTTGTAAGACAGTTTGTAGGTCACGGCGTGGGCAGAGAGCTTCACGAGGATCCCGAGGTACCGAATTTCGGAAAGGCAGGTCACGGCGTAAGACTTACCGCAGGCATGGTTATCGCCATTGAGCCTATGATAAATCAGGGTACTGCGGAGGTAAAGACCATGTCCGATCACTGGACTGTCAAAACAAGGGACGGCAAGCTGTCAGCTCATTTTGAGCATACAATCGCTGTTACTCAGGACGGCTGTGTAATTCTTACAAAAGTCTGACGGGGTGCGGTGTTGTGAATATAGCTATCGGTTCGCTGGTGACGGCTACCGCAGGGCGTGAGAAAGGCTCTCTATTGGTTGCTGTGAGAGTTCACGACGGTTTTGTATATATAGCTGACGGGAGAAAGCGTAAGCTTGAAAGTCCAAAGCGTAAAAATATAAAGCACATTTCACCTGCGGGAGCAGTGATCGATACCGACGGACTGACAAACAAAAAGTTAAGACGGCTGTTGAATGAGTACTTAACCCATACTGATTTGCAGCAGACCCAAAGCCTTTAACAATGGGGAGGTTTTTTAATGTCAAAAGAAGATGTACTTGAAGTTGAGGGTACAGTTGTGGAGGCTCTGCCGAACGCAACATTCAAAGTTGAACTGACAAACGGTCATAAAATTCTTGCTCATATTTCGGGTAAGCTTCGTATGAATTACATTCGTATCGTGCCCGGAGATAAGGTAACGGTCGAAATGTCACCTTATGACTTGACAAAGGGAAGAATAACCTGGAGAGCAAAATAGAATTTGCTCTGTGAGAAGTTGAAGAACCAATCGGTTCTTGTGTAATTAAAGGAGGTATTTCAATGAAAGTAAGACCTTCAGTTAAGCCTATCTGCGAAAAGTGCAAGGTTATCAAGAGAAAAGGCAAGATCATGGTGATCTGCCAGAACCCTAAGCACAAGCAGCGTCAGGGCTAACAAACCAATAATGGAGGTGCAGCTAAATCATGGCTCGTATTGCTGGTATTGACCTGCCTAGAGATAAGAGGATCGAGATCGCTCTTACTTATATCTACGGCATCGGTCAGAAGACTGCTACTAAGATTCTCGGAGAGACAGGCGTTGATCCTGACATAAGAGTTAAGGATATGTCTGAGGACGATGTAGCAAAGCTTCGTGAATATATTGATCATAATTTGACTGTTGAGGGAGACCTCAGAAGAACAGTTGCTCTTAATATTAAGAGATTAACAGAGATCGGTTGTTATCGCGGTATCCGTCACAGAAAGGGACTTCCTGTTCGCGGACAGAGAACCAAGACAAATGCAAGAACTCGTAAGGGTCCTGTAAAGACAATCGCTAATAAGAAGAAGTAAGGAGGGTGTGAACAATGGCTCAGGCTAAGAAGAAGACTACTATCCGTCGTCGTCGTGAAAGAAAAAACATTGAACAGGGACAGGTTCATATCCAGTCTACATTCAACAACACCATTGTAACTATTACAGATATGCAGGGTAACGCAATTTCATGGGCTTCCGCAGGCGGACTTGGCTTCAGAGGCTCTAAGAAATCTACTCCGTTCGCTGCGCAGACTGCTGCTGAAACTGCTGCAAGAGCAGCTAAGGAGCACGGTCTCAAGACAGTTGAAGTATTTGTAAAGGGACCCGGTGCAGGACGTGAGGCAGCTATCAGAGCGCTTCAGTCAGAGGAGCTTGAGGTAAGACTTATCAAGGACGTTACCCCTATTCCTCATAACGGATGCCGTCCTCCTAAGAGAAGACGCGTATAATCATAAGACAATTTGAGTTTGCAGCTTAACTCAAAGTCGGGTAAGCCACCAATCGTTTATGCTTGGCTAAGACCCGATACCAAATTAGAAAACGGAGGTCATTTAAAATGGCAGTAAACAGAGAACCAATACTCAAGAGATGCAAGTATCTCGGAATCAGCCCTATGGTTATGGGTATCGCTAAGGAAACTAAGCGCGATCCGAATGCTAATAAGAGAAAGAAGGTTTCCGAATACGGACTTCAGCTCAAGGAAAAGCAGAAGCTGAGATTTATCTACGGCGTTCTGGAGAAGCAGTTCCACCATTATTTTGAGATCGCTCAGAAAATGGAGGGTCAGGCAGGTACAAACCTCCTTACTATCCTTGAGTCAAGACTTGACAGCGTTGTATTCAGAATGGGTATGTCAATGACAAGACGTGAGGCAAGACAGCTTGTAGTTCACGGTCACTTCCTCGTAAACGGCAAGAGAGTTGACATTCCTTCTTACAGAGTTAAGGTAGGCGACGTTATTTCTCTTAAGGAAAACAGCAAGAAGAGTGCAAAATTCAAGCAGATCATCGAGACAACAGCAGGCAGAACTACTCCTACTTGGCTTGATGTAAATAAGGACAACCAGACAGCTAAGGTTGTTCGCATGCCGGTTAAGGAAGACCTTGATTATGAGATCGAGGAGCACCTTATCGTCGAGTTGTATTCTAAATAACGTATTGACAGCAGTTCTCATTGGCTGTACTGTTTTTCGGTACAGCCACGGGAAATACTTGATATGTTTTATCGGAACAACACAAAACGTAAAAAAAACAATCGAGTTTGAAAACAGGAGGGTTTTAAATGCTTGAAAAGATAGAAAAGCCTAAGATCGAAACGCCTGAGCTTAAGAGCAACGGAACATACGGAAAGTTTATTCTGGAGCCTCTGGAGCGTGGCTATGGTATTACTCTCGGCAATAGCCTGAGACGTGTACTGCTCTCCTCTTTGCCGGGTGTTGCTGTTACATCTGTTAAGATTGACGGCGTACACCATGAACTATCAACAATCCCGGGAGTTAAGGAAGACGTAACGGAGATAATTCTTAACCTCAAGGGTTTAACTGCAAAGCTTTACGGTGAGGGACCAAAGACGATCTACATCGAGGCTGAGGGCGAATGCGTTGTTACAGCAGGCGACATCAAGACCGATTCCGAAGTAGATATTCTCGTTCCCGATATGCATATTGCAACTTTAGGCGCAGGCGCCAAGCTCTATATGGAAATCACCATTGACAGAGGACGCGGTTATGTTTCCGCTGAAAAGAACAAGGCGTATATGCAGAATGCACCAATCGGCGTTATTGCCGTAGACAGTATTTATTCGCCGGTACTCAAGGTAAACTACACAGTTGACAACACTCGTGTAGGTCAGATTACCGACTTTGATAAGCTCACATTGGAGGTTTGGACAGACGGAACGATCTCCGCTAAAGAGGCTGTATCAATGGCAGCCAAACTCCTCAACGAGCATCTTAATCCTTTCGTCGATTTGTCCGAGGAGACAAATGTCGTAGAGATTATGGTCGAAAAAGACGACCAGGGTAAAGAGAAGATCCTTGAGATGACCATTGAGGAACTTGACTTATCCGTGCGTTCATTTAACTGTCTCAAGCGTGCAGGAATTAACACAGTCAACGATTTGATTGAAAAGTCAGCGGAAGAGATGATGAAGGTTCGTAATCTCGGTAAGAAGTCATTCGACGAGGTTAAGGAAAAGCTTCATTCTCTGGGCTATGAGCTCAGTTCTGAGGACGATAATTAAAGTAAGGAGTGAAAATCTATGCCAGGCACAAGAAAGCTGGGAAGAACCAGTGACCAGAGAAAGGCTATGCTCAGAGCAATGGTTACTTTTCTTCTCGAAAACGGTAAGATTGAAACCACTGTAACAAGAGCTAAGGAAGTAGCTGCTATGACCGAAAAGATGATTACTTTAGGTAAGGCAGGAGACCTCCATTCAAAGCGTCAGGTACTCTCTTATGTAACTAAGGAATCCGTTGCTAAGAAGCTTTTTGACGATATTGCTCCATCTTATGAGGGTCGTAACGGAGGTTACACAAAGATCATCAAGATTGGACCACGTCGCGGCGACGCTGCTGAAATGGCTATCATTCAGTTGGTTTAATATGATATTTCAAAGCAGATCCTTTGGGGTCTGCTTTTTTATTTTACTGTCTCTGAAACTTTCGTGATTTACGAAAGTTTCAATGTTTTTCGCTTTTGCTCTTGACTAATTAACAGAAGTGTTGTATAATTATTAATAAAGTAAGATTAAGTTAGGCGGAGGTAGAATGTCAAAAAAAGTAACAGTTCAATGCGTCGGCGTGGCTGTGATTTGCGCCGCATTATTTATGGTTACATACTACTGCGGAATTTTCTATAACTTATGGCTCTGCTTTGCCGTCGGCTTTAGCGTTTCAACTCTGCTGTTGATCAGCGGGTCATTCAACAAGTGGGGTGTCAAGCTCGGTATATATGCGGCTGTTGTGATTGTGCTGATAGGTGTTTTACAAGCGTATAATATTAACGAGTTTTTTGCGGAGCTTGTTGGCTACAACGTGGAAGGTACTACTTGGGGCGAACTGCTGATGATCTCCAACGGTCTTTGGTTCGGACTTGTTTTAGGCGCTGCCCTCGTGTCTTTGGGAATAACGGCGGTTATCGTTTATTATAGTGAGAGAAATTCCTCCAATAAATAACTGAGCAAACAAAAAATTTATCATTATTAAGATGTAACCGTTTTCAAAATGCGATTGACTATTGCAAAATTATTTAAATTGTTGTATAATTATTTTGTAATCGGACTTTGAAAACATAAACTATTTCAGAAAGGACAATCATTATGAAAAAATTATTGGCTATGACATTGTCGGTTTGTATGGCGGGTCTTATTTTTGCAGGCTGCGGCGACAGTTCGTCTTCAAGCAAGGCTGACGAAGGTACCGCTTCCGCAAACAGCACCGTCATTGATGAAAGCACTTCTGAAGACGACGGAGAGGATACTCCGGCAGACGACAGCGTTTCCGCGCAGCTTTTGGCTCTGTACCCCGTAAATGACGGCGCGTATGACGTTTCACAGGGCGCTACGGAAAATATGCTTGCAAGAGCGATACTTAACGAGGGCGATACCTCCCGTCTTGCGGAGAAGATCGACTATGCTGTGAACAACCCTAAGGAAACAACTAAGATTTGTTTTATCGGTGATTCCATTACGGCAGGTTCAGGCGCAAACTCCTCAACAAATCAGTATGTAAATCAGGTAAAGACCTGGTGGGAGGAAAACATCAGCTATTATGTTGATGTAACTAATGCCGGTATCGGCGCAACCGATTCTTACTGCGGCGTACACAGAGCACAGCAGGACTGCGTATCGCTGGAAGCTGATATTATTGTTATCGAGTTTATCAATGACGTTAATGACGATTTCTATGCTTCATGTATGGACAGTCTTGTGAGAATGTGTCTTGCACAGGAGAACAATCCTGCTGTTATTATACTTGAGCCAAGCTGTGAGGACGGTACGTCTCCTCAGGACGCGCATCTCAAGGTCGCTCAGGGTTATGATATACCTATGATCTCATATCACGATGCTGTAATTCCCGAGATCGAGGCGGGCAACTTCACTTGGGCTGACATATCTCCCGATACGGTTCACCCCAATGATAACGGTCACATCATTATGGCTCAGTGTATCACAAATATGTGGGAAAATATAAAGGACAACCTTGACAGCATAGACAAGGTTTCAACAGCATTTGATCCTGCAACGGAGGCGCCTGCGGGTAATCCGTTTGAAAATGCTACAATGGGTTCAAGAGAAACTGAGGATACGGTCAAGACCGTAGACGAAGGTACGTTTACAGAGGTTTCTGAAT
Organism: uncultured Ruminococcus sp.; assembly: GCA_964399215.1. GTDB lineage: Bacteria > Bacillota > Clostridia > Oscillospirales > Ruminococcaceae > Hominimerdicola. The sequence continues at coordinate 14,997 of CAYNPW010000008.1, forward strand.
TCCAGACCTTTACAGGCGGCTGGGGCACAACGACAGGCGGCAGCGCAACCTTTGAAATCACAGCAAAGAATATCGGTATGCTTTATATGAAAACTGTTTCGGGCAATAACGGAACGATTTCCATAAAGGTAGACGACAATGACGCTGTGCTTATTGACGGTAATTTCCCCGGCGGCTGGGGCGATTACGCTAAGGCGGATTCGATATACAGCTCTGACGAGACTGCAACACACACAGTGACGGTAGAGGTTATCGAAGGCGACGCTCAGGAGTTCCAGATCCTTAACTGGCTGGTAAGCTAATTTTAAAGCAGTTCGTTATAAAAAGTACTATGATTAAAATAATGCCCGCAGAGAAGATGTTCTTTTCTGTGGGCATTTCTTTAGCAATTGAATTATATCAGGAAATACGGTATAAGTCAATTTCATAAAAAGCAAGGACACTTCCGATATAGTTACCGAAGTGCCCTTGAAGTATAAATAATTTTGTACCGCTTAATTAAAAAACGCGTTTTCGTCCTCCTCTTTTACGATAAGCTCGGGAGTTATTATATAGCAAGGCTCGCTGTCAAGTAGAAATTCTCCGCTGATGAATCTCGCGTTCGCCTGTGAATTTATGTCGGGCGGTGGTTGGATATCCTCTTTTGCTATCTCACGGAAACCCGATATGCTGTCGCACAGAAGTCCGATGTTTTTCTCTCCTGTGCAGATAATTATGCAGTCTCTGTCGGATATCTCCTTTGCCTCATAGCCAAAGCGCTTGCGGAGGTTTATGACCGTCACTATCCTGTCTCCGCTGACGACAGTTCCCTCGGCGTAGTCGGGGAAATCGGGTATTTTCTTTGGCTGTACGGCGGCTATTATAAGCCTTACATCGGAAAAGCACATGGAGAATGCCTTTGCATCGGCGTAAAATATCAGATATTTGTTATCGCTTTCACTCATATCCGTGACCTCCTGAAATCAGTATGTATCGGCTGTATGTGAATCATTGGTCTGCAGCAGCTCAGTATTGATATGCCCCGCAATTTCTTTAAGCGGAAGCTGTATGTCTGCTGCGCCAAGCTCGTGCGCCGCTTTAGGCATTCCGTATACTACCGAGCTTTTTTCGTCCTGGGCGATATTGTATGCCCCCATTTTTTTCATATTGAGCATTCCTTTGGCGCCGTCAGAACCCATTCCTGTAAGTATTACTCCAATGGCATTGCTTCTTGCCGCATAAGCGACAGAGTCAAACAGCACGTTTACTGACGGACAATGCCCCATTACCTTTACCCCCGCCTCGCTGGTGACAAAATAGCCTTTTTTGTCCCTGAATACTCTCAGGTGCTTCGATCCTGCGGCAATAATGACCTGTCCCTGACGGATATACATTCCGCTCTGAGCCTCGCAGACATCCAGCGGCAGCTGAGCGTTAAGCTGTTCGGCATATATTTTCGTGTATCCCTCTGGCATGTGAAGTACACAGACTACAGGGGGACAATCGGCTTTCAGATCCTGTAAAATCACAGGCAGGGCGTTGGTGCTGCCTGTTGAGCCTCCTATCGCGATAAGCCTGCTGCTTACTGCAAAGGATTTTATTTTGTTGTCCTTTACAGCCTTGCTGATAGATTCTATACTTCCTGTAAGACGTGTTCGGAAACGCTCTAAACCGTCATCTCCCGAGTGGAGAGTAATGACGTCCATTGCTCCTGCACTGACCATAGTGTATTTCATATTATGCTGAGCAGTGCATACTATGATCGGTACAGAGTATTTCGGCGCCAGTTTGACTATGTAGTCCGCCATATCAAGAAACTCATCTGTGTCAATGTCAAGAATTACAAGCTGTGGATGCAATATGAGAAGCTCACGTCTGCCTCCTGCCGTGGGTGTGATCGTTATTTCGGGACATGGTTTGAAGATGCTCATAATAATATTAAATATCTGTCCCGCAAATTTTTTGTTATCGGATATGATAAGCGTTTTCATCTGCCGTTCACCTCCGATTTACGGTATATTGCCGTTTTTTCTTTTTGATAGGGCATTATATCGGGCGCCGATTCGGCATGTCCGATATACAGATAACCTCCATTCTCAGTAGCGTCGCAGAACCGCTTGCAAAGCTCAGCCTTGGTAGTGTCGTCAAAGTAAATCATGACATTGCGGCAAAGAATGAGATCAAATTTCTTTTTAAAATTTATCGGCTCCATAAGATTGTGATACTTAAAAACCACATTTTGCCGTATTTTTTCATTGACCTGATAAAGACCGTTGTTCATCTTGATAAAATATTTGTCGATCCACCCGTCGGGGATATTTGCTAAAGCCTGATCGCTGAAAACTCCCCTTGCGGCGGATCGTAAGGCGTTAAAAGAAATATCCGTGGCTAAAATCCGACAGTCCCACTCCTTTTGACGGAACCCGAAATACTGATCAATACACATGGCGAGGTTATACGGCTCATTTCCAAAGGAACAACCCGCCGACCATATTCGCAGATCCTTATTTGCTTTGTGTTTTTCAGCTTCGGGAAGAAAAGTGTCCATAAAATGCTCGAAATGCTCAGGTTCTCTCATAAAATAGGTATGGTTAGTGGTGAGCCTGTTGATGAGGTTAGCAAGTTCTCTGCCCGAAGTGTCGCAGAATACGACAGAAAGGTAATCCGAAAAATCCCTGAAACCGCAGTCAAGGATGTAATTATTAAGTCTTGCCTGAACGAGAAATTTTTTTCCCGCAAGGTTAATACCGAATTTGGATTTAATAAAAGAAACGAGCTGTTTAAAATCTCTGTCGGAAATTTCCTGCATGGTTATCCTCCTTAAATAGTAAGAATGACTAACATTATTATATACCTAACGAAGAATATTGTCAACCAAAGTTTTTAACAAGTAATAAAAACAATACAGTCGCATCTGTGCATTAAATAAATGTTGCCTTTAAAAACACTCCTTGACATTGTTTTTCAAAGATAGTATAATTTAAGTGTTGACAAACTACAGAATGTATGTTATACTGTTTGATATGATACTGTGATAGCACTTTACTATGGTAAAATAAATTGAGAGGAAGTAAGGAAAATGTCTCAGCTATGGAAGAAAAATCTCATTGATATAACGCCTTATGTTGCCGGAGAACAGCCTAAAAATGATAATATTATCAAGCTGAACGCCAATGAAAATCCCTATCCGCCTTCGCCTGAGGTACAGAAAATCCTAACGGAAAAGAATGCGGTAGATTTCAGGAAGTATCCCGACGCTAATGCTGCGCCTCTTAAAAAGGCTCTTGCGAAAAGGTATGGTCTGTCAACCGAAAACGTGTTCTGCGGCAATGGTTCGGACGATGTGCTTGCGACTGCTTTCAGAGCGTTTTTTAATTCTGATAAACCGATTTTTTATCCGGACATTACATATTCTTTTTATCCCGTGTGGTGCGAGCTTTTGAAGATCCCTTATGAAACAAAGTCCGTTAATGAGAATTTTGAGATCGACGTAAGGGATTTCTACGGCGAGAACGGCGGCGTTGTCATTGCCAATCCGAACGCGCCCACAAGTATCGGAGTGGGCAAGGAATTCATTGTTGACCTGCTTGAACACAACAAGGACTGTATTGTGATCGTTGACGAGGCTTACGCAGATTTCGGACGGTATTCCTGTGTGGAGCTTATCAAGGAATACGACAATCTTGTGGTAACACAGACTTTTTCAAAGTCACGTTCCTTAGCAGGAATGCGTGTAGGTATGGCTTTTGCTCAGCCTGAGCTTGTAAACTATATGCAGGCAGTCAAGGACAGCTACAATTCCTATCCTCTGGATCAGGTAGCAATAGAGACTGCGGTGGCAAGCATAAATGATGAGATGTATTTTACCGATACTGTAAATAAGATAAAATCCACAAGGGACGAGGGTATTGAAATACTGAGGGATATGGGCTTTAAGGTACTTGACAGCGAAACGAACTTCCTTTTCGTCTCGCACCCCGCTTATGCTGCTAAGGATATCTTTGAATTTGTACGCTCAAAGGGAGTATTTATCCGATATTTCAACAAACCTAGAATTGATAATTACCTGCGTATAACCGTAGGAACAGACGGGGAAATGCAGTCGCTTTACAGTGCGATAAAAGAATTCCTCGACGTAAAATAACTTTTAGGAGAAGATATATGTTCAAAATACAGATACCTGCAACCTCGGCAAATCTAGGCGCAGGCTTTGACGCGCTGGGTCTTGCGCTGACCTTTTACAACCATGTGGAGATCGAGGAGTCGGATAGGATAGATATTACCTCAGCCGACGGACTTGCAGTACCGTCAGACGAGAAAAATCTGATTTATGTATCCGCTAAGGATCTATATGCGGTCTGCGGAAAAAAGCTTGAGGGTCTTAAGTTGATCCAGACAAATAATATCCCTATGGCAAGGGGACTTGGCTCTTCCTCGGCGTGCATTATCGCAGGTCTTGTGGGAGCAAATAAAATGCTTGGCGATCCGCTGACGAAAGACGATCTGGTTGATCTTGCGGCTCAGATAGAGGGTCATCCCGACAATACCGCTCCTGCATTATTGGGCGGAATTGTTACCGCAGTTTTTGACGGAAGAAAAGTGCAGTGGGTAAAACAGGAGGTATATACAAAGCTGAAATTTGCAGCTATCATTCCTGATTTTGAGTTAAAAACAGAGGAGGCGAGAGCTTGTCTTCCCAAAGAGATCTCCCATAAGGACGCTGTTTACAATCTGTCGAGAGCGGCTCTGTTTTCTGCGTCTCTGCTGACGGGTAAATTTGAGAATCTTAAAACTGCCGTTGACGACAGACTTCATCAGCCCTACAGAATGAAGCTTATTCCGAATTGCAGTGAAGTTTTTGACATTGTTTATACTCACGGAGCTTATGCTGCGTACATAAGCGGCGCAGGTCCGACCGTTATGGCGATAGTTGATGAAAGCAACACCTATTTTGCAGGCAAGATGAAATTTTCCCTGGACAATGCAGGTTTAAGCGGCTGGCAGGTACACGAATTCAGAATAGATAACGAGGGAACATTAATACTGGATAAATAGAATACATGCTCAAAGCAAAAAGCATAAGCGGCGCACATCTATCAATTTGATAAATGTACGCCGCTTTTTTATCTATACCATAGTTTTTGCTTGACCTTTTATTTACTGCTCTGAGTCGGTACTTGTCCCCGTTATCCCAGGGCTTCCACAGCTTTTTCCAGAGTTGCAATGTTTTCGATATTCACTGCATTTTTGCCTTTGAGCGTCTTTTTTACAAGACCTGTAAGAACCTTATTTGGTCCCAATTCTATAAAATTCTCGTAACCTGACTTTTCCATTTCGGCAAGCTCGGAAGTAAACTTCACAGGTGAAACAATATGCCTTGCAAGCATTTCAGGCATATTGGAGAAGTCCTCCAGCTTTACGCCAAGTACATTTGAATAGAAATTTACATTTGCAGGCTTGAATTCTACCGTTTTTGCAGTCTCAATGAACTCGTCCGCCGCCGGCTGCATAAGCTTTGAATGGAATGCGGAGGCTACGTTAAGCTTTATCGCTTTTTTCTTCATTTCCGTAAACTTCGCCGCTGCTGTTTCGCAAGCTGCCGTCTCTCCTGCGATAACAGTTTGCACAGTGGAGTTGTAGTTTACAGGAACAACGTATCCTTCGGTTTCCTCGCATACCTTTTCAACCTCGGAGGCGTCAAGTCCGATAATAGCGTACATTGCTCCGCTTGAATTTTCCGCCGCCTTCTGCATTGCGGAGGCTCTTGCTTTGATAAGCTTAAAACCGTCCTCAAGAGTTACAACTCCCGAGGCAACCATTGCCGCATATTCGCCCAGAGAATGTCCCGCAACGCCGTCGAAGGTAATGCCCTCCGCCTTTGCCGCTTCAAACGCCGCAAGGGAGCAAGCCATGATCGCAGGCTGTGAATTTGCCGTCTTGTTAAGCTCCTCATCAGGACCGTTAAATGCGATCTCGGCTATATCATAGCCCATTACCTCGTTAGCCTTGTCGTGTACCGCCTTTGCGGCAGGATATTTTTCGTAAAGCTCCTTTGCCATACCCACATACTGGGAACCCTGTCCCGAGAATAAGAAAATGTTTTTTGCCATAATAATTACTCCTTTATAAAAGGTGTGATGATACACCCTATTTTTTTATAATGTGTTTTACGCCGCTGTCAAGCCATTCTTCCAGAGCGTTCACAGCCGCAGTATTGCGCCTTTTCTGAAATTCCTCACGGTAGCCGTTTTTATTTTCGGAAAAAAGAAGCTCTTTAAGCCTATCGACACTGACCCAGAGTATATGCGTGTTAAGCTCCCGCTCTCTTTCTGTCAGATCTATTCCCTTGAATTTGCCTGTAACTTTTGCCGCAAAGAAATCCGAACGGGTGGAATAATCAGCCTGTCCCCGATTTTCAAGTACATAGCCCAAATATGCAAGTATCTCACAGTCATAACCCGTTTCTTCAAGGATCTTACGTTTCAGACATTGCTCGGGAGTTTTGTCCTCACCCATACCTCCTCCGGAATGTTGTAAAAATTCAACGGCAGCTTCGCCCTTATCGTTAAAAAGAAACGCCCTTGAGGTCTCCCTCGGCAGCTTGAAGGTAAGTCCGTCATTGCCGATTACATCTTTGTCGGTTATATATGCAAGCTCTTTTATAGGCAACCATTATGGATAAATAATTTAATTTTCATAAGATTTTTTAAAAAATAGACACAAAATATTAACTAACGCCCGAAAACTTGTGAAAAATTCTGCAAATGTTTAAAATTAACGGAGGTTGTTCACAACTTGTTATTGAATTGTGAGAAAAAAGGGTTTATAATTATAATGTTAAGCTATATATAATCTAAATAAATATGCCCTGCGGATAAATCCGATATAAGCATTATAACATAAATTTTAAGATTATACAATATTTATTATAAAATTTTTCTGTATGAAGAAATGTTCTAAGTTTTAAGGAGGAGTTTAATTGGCAATGGTAACTGGAATTAAAGTAAAGGGTATCGGCAGCTACGTTCCCGAAACAGTAGCAACAAATGAGGATTTTGCAAAGATAGTTGATACCAGCGACGAGTGGATAACTCAAAGAACGGGTATTAAAACAAGACATATAACAAACGGCGAGCCAAACTATTATCTGGGCGCAAAGGCGGCGGAAAAGGCTATTGCTGACGCAGGCATTGAACCAAAGGATATAGACCTCATAATCGTTGCGACATGTACTCCGGATTTTTATACTCCCTCTGAGTCGTGCCTCATTCAAAGAGAAATAGGCGCTGTCGGCAGTATGGCGATAGATATTAACTGCGCTTGTACCGGCTTTGATTACGGTTTTGATATGGCGAAGCGTTATCTTCAGTCAGATGATGACGTTCATACGGTTCTGCTCGTTGCGGCGGAGGAGCTTTCCAAGTTCGTTGATTATACAGACCGTTCAAGCTGTATACTTTTCGGTGACGGAGCGGCGGCATTTGTTCTTCAGAAGCAGGAGAATACTCTTTATGCTTCGTATCTGGGTGCGGACGGAAGCGGCGCAAAATTCTTGGCGGCAAGGGCTTTGAAGTCAGAAAATGTTTTCAGAACAAATAATGAAGAATTTGATATGGATATGCCCGAGCTGAAGGACTACTTTTTCACTCAGGACGGTAAGGAAGTCTACAAGTTTGCAACTAAGGCTTTGCCTAACGCCGTTTCAAGAGCCTGCGAAAAGGCGGGAATTTCCCCTGAGGAGCTTGACGCTATCGTTCCTCATCAGGCGAATGTGAGAATTATTGAGACTGCCGCTAAAAATCTGGGCGTGTCAATGGACAAAATGGTAGTTTATATCGACCGCTACGGAAACACCTCCTCAGCGTCTATCCCTATAGCTTTCTGCGACGCCGTTGCCGAGGGAAGAATTAAAAGAGGCGACAAGATATGTCTTGTAGGCTTCGGCGGCGGACTGACTTATGCGGCTGTTGTCTTTGAATACTAATGGCTTCCAGACTTATGCACCTTGCGGTATCGCATGAGCTTGAAAAGGCTTTGTCCATAAGAAATGTGAATGATTTCCGCGTGGGACAGATACTTCCCGACGCTGTGCTGTCGGCGGATAAAAAAGAGGTTAATTCTCATTTTATAAAGCTGCTTGACGGCGGAAAACGCAAGGTATTTGACTTTATTGCTTTTTATGACAGATACAAACGGGAGATACTTTCCGAAGAGATCTATCTCGGATATTACTTTCATCTTATTGAGGATAATTTGTTCAGAAAATTACTTTACTGTGACTTGGAGCTGCTTTTAAGACGCGGCGAACCTGAATTTTTGAAGGAGCTTTACAGCGATTATCATATTTTAAACGGAATTATCGCAGAAAAATACGTTCCCGACATTAATCTGCACATTCCGCAGGGCTTTTCTGATATGACTTTAAATGAGATATATCCCTTTGAGATCAAGGAATTCATTGAAGATATGAGATCTGATTTTGCCGAGAGGATCTCGGGCGAACCCAAGCGTCTCAGTCAAAGGGTTCTGGACAGATTTATTTCTGACTGTAAAACTGTTTGCCGGACAGAATATGAGGCGGTAAAACGAGGAAAGCACAGTATTGATCTGCAAGGACTTTCATTCGGAATAAAATAAGTATTAATGACATAAATCTACGACTAAAAATAAGGAGAAATAGCTATGACTACGACAAAAACAAAAATCACGGAAATGCTGGGTATAAAGTACCCGATTTTTCAGGGCGGTATGGCTTGGATAGCCGAGCATACTCTTGCGTCAGCGGTATCAAACGCAGGCGGACTCGGCATTATTGCAGGCGGCTCTGCTCCTATTGATTATCTGAGAGACCAGATAAGGCAGACAAAGGCGGCCGTGGGGGACAAGCCTTTCGGCGTGAACATTATGCTTATGAGCCCCAATGCCGACGATCTTGCACAGCTTGTTATCGATGAGGGCGTTCCGGTTGTTACCACAGGTGCGGGAAACCCCGGAAAGTATATGGCTGCCTGGAAAGAGGCGGGGATAAAGGTTATTCCTGTAGTTCCCTCAGTTGCTCTTGCAAAGAGAATGGAGAGAGCGGGCGCTGACGCGGTTATCGCAGAGGGTACGGAGTCAGGCGGACATATCGGCGAGAACACCACAATGTGTCTTGTTCCGCAGGTCGTTGACGCTGTGGAGATACCCGTTATCGCCGCAGGCGGTATAGCAGACGGCAGAGGAATTGCGGCGTCGTTTATGCTGGGCGCAGAGGGCGTTCAGGTCGGTACCCGTTTTCTTGCCGCTGAGGAATGTCAGATACATCCCACTTACAAGGAGCTTGTAGTCAAGGCTAAGGACACCGACAGCATTGTAACGGGCAGAACTACGGGTCACCCATGCAGAAACGTAAAGACAAAGTTTGCAAAAATGCTTGCAAACGGCGAAAAGGACGGCTCGCTTACTCCAGAGAAGTTTGAGGAGATCACTCTCGGTTCGCTGAGAAAGGCTGTTCAGGACGGTAATCTTGACGAAGGCTCGTTCCTCTGTGGCGCAATCGCAGGTATGGTAACAAAGGTTGAGCCTGCAAAGGATATGGTCGAGGAAATGTTTAAGCAGGCAGAGGAGCTTCTCTCTAAGTAACATGTTTAAGATTTATGCAGATAATTTTCATTGGATATATAACAACGGCGACGATCCCGCTGATTTATGTCTCCACGGTTCGGCAAAAGCTGAGATAGGCGATGAAAAGCTCGAATATAAAACATGTACGGTTAGTTCAACAGCGTTGTATCTGCTTAAAAGTTTAACTCAGGATCACATTATCTATAAAGAAAATCAAATGCTTCCATGCTGCGGTCACTCGCTTTTTATTAACAAGGACGAAAAAACAGTGGAGGTTATGGGCTGCCCTAACGGAGTAGACTGGTCTGTCATACACGAGAACGGCAAAATCAAGCTTGTTACCGAAACAGGTAATGAAGTTTATGTTGATTTTGAGGATTACAAACGGGAGGTCTTTGCGTTTGCGGATAAGGTCGAGGATTTTTATAAATCCTGCAAACCGAAGGATTTATCCGGATATGACGATTATGATAAAAGGGCTTATGCGCTTTTTTGGCAGGAGTGGCACAGACGCAGGGATAAAAACTGATTTTTATATTCCGGTCGAAATATACAGTGAGGTGATGATTTGGATTGTCCTGTATGCGGAGCTAAATTAAAAGTTTGCAGAAAGCTTGAAAATAGTTTCGGACAATAAGTTTGTTAAGTACGAGGGCAATGCTTTTTCAAACCTCGAATTTGGCAGGTTTCTTAAAGATAACCATATAGATACCGTTAAAGTAACAGGTATTGACGTAGGAGCCTGCGTTCCGATGACGGCTCCGGGAGCGATCAAAAACGGTTACAAGGTTATTGTCAATAACAACGGCATAGGAACGTTTAATTTATATAAGAAGAAAAAGGAAAAATACGACATAAAACTGAAACAGCTTGGCGCTGAATTCAGATAGGAGGATTTTAAAATGGCAGCAGCATTAATAACAGGTTCGGCAAGAGGTATCGGAGCGGCTATCGCCCTGAGACTTGCTAAGGACGGCTACGATATTGCGCTCAACGATATTTCCGAGGCAATGTTTGAAAACAACGATATTATGGACAAAATAAGAGCGGAGGGCGTTCAATGCGAAAAGTTCATCTGTGACGTTTCAAACTACGCTCAGGTGGAGGAGACCGTAAAGGCTGTAAAGGCTAAGTTCGGAACTATAGACGTTCTTGTTAACAATGCGGGTATCACAAGAGACGGTCTTATGGCAAGAATGTCCGAGGAGCAGTACGATATGGTCGTGGCTGTAAATCAGAAGAGCGTTTTCAATATGTCCAAGTTTGTTGGTAATATTATGATGAGACAGAAGTCAGGAAGAATAATTAACCTTGCGTCGGTAGCGGGTCTGTACGGAAATCCGGGTCAGATGAATTACTCCGCAACTAAGGCGGCTATTATCGGTATGACAAAGACTGTTGCGAAGGAGCTGGGTTCAAGAGGCGTTACCTGCAACGCAGTAGCTCCGGGATTTATCAAAACTCCTATGACGGACAAGCTTACCGAAGCTCAGAGAAACGCTATGCTTGCTCAGATCGCTATGAAGAGATACGGCGAGGTAGAAGAGATCGCAGGCGTGGTTTCCTTCCTTGCATCTAAGGACGCAAGCTACGTTACGGGACAGGTCATTGAGATCTCAGGCGGACTAATGATGTAAAATACAAATAAGCAATAGTATTTTGTGCATTGGAAATTGTACATTATGCATTGTGAATCGTGAATTAAAAAGGAGTGTTGAATTTCTAATGAGACGAGTAGTTATCACAGGTATGGGTACGGTCAACCCTCTTGGAAAAAATGTTGAGGAATTCTGGGAGAATATCAAAGCGAACAAAAACGGTCTTTCCTTTGTTGACCAGTTTGATGCGCCTGATTTCCCCGTAAAGATAGTGGGCGCTGTCAAGGATTTTGACCCGTCCGCATATATAGACAAAAAGGACGCCAAGAGAATGGACAGATTTACACAGTTCTCTGTATGCGCTTCTATGGAGGCTCTTAAAATGGCGGGTACCGATTTCAAGGATCTTGACCCGTTCAAGGTAGGCGTTATCGTGGGCGTAGGTATCGGCGGACTTAATATGACCGAAAAGGAAGTCACTAAGTTCAACGAAAAGCCCGATAAGGTTTCCGTATTCTTTATCCCGATGATGATAGGCAATATGGCGGCGGGTACGATTGCTATGAAAACAGGCTTCAAGGGAGATAACTTTGCTACCACAACAGCCTGTGCTTCCGCTACCCACGCTATCGGAGAGGCCTTCAGAAAAATCAAGGACGGCTATCTTGACGCTTGTCTCTGCGGAGGTTCTGAGGCTTGTATTTCCCATTTCTCTCTCAGCGGCTTTAACAATATGAAGGCTCTTTCAAAAGCAACGGAGCTTGATAAGGCGTCAACTCCGTTTGACCTCAACAGACAGGGCTTTGTACTGGGCGAAGGTTCGGGCATTCTCTGCCTTGAGGAGTACGAGCACGCAAAAGCAAGAGGGGCAGACATCATTGCAGAGATCGCAGGATACGGCGCAACAGGCGACGCTTATCACATGACAAGTCCTTCGCCGACAGGAGAAGCGGCGGCTTATGCTATGAAGTACGCTTATGAGGAGGCCGGACTTAAGGCAGAAGACGTTAACTACATCAACGCTCACGGAACTTCCACGAGCCTTAATGATAAGTATGAAACAAACGCTATTAAAATAGCTCTTGGTGAGGAAGCCGCAAGAAAATGTGTTATCAATTCCACTAAGTCGATGATAGGACATCTTCTCGGAGCGGCAGGCGGAGTTGAGGCTATCGTTACAGCTCTTTCAGTTAAGAACGATTTTGTCCACAGGACTATTAATTTCACAACTCCCGACCCTGAGTGCGATCTTGATTACGCTGTTGACGGGAACAGAGAAATGACCGTTAACGCCGCGCTTTCAAACTCATTAGGCTTCGGCGGACACAATGCGACTATCTGCATTAAGAAGTGTGCTGACTAAGGAGGTATAGCTTATGGATATGTTAAATCCTACTTTAGAAAACATTGAGAAGCTTGCGAAAATCGTAAAGGATAACGAGCTTTCCGAAGTTTCGGTAAAGTGCGGAGATGTTGAGATCTCGGTCAAAGGCAAAAAATGTCCGCCTCCTGCTCCCATGCCAATGGCAGTTCCTGCGGGGATTCCTCCTGTGGCTGCAGCGGCTGCTCCTATACAGACGGCGGAGGCTCAGACTGCTGCTCCCGCAGTATCGGGCAAGCAGGTCAAAGCTCCTATCGTGGGAACGTTCTATGCCGCTCCTTCCCCTGATTCCGCACCATTTGTCAGCGTAGGCGACAAGGTGAAGAAAGGCGATGTGATATTTATTATCGAATCTATGAAGGTCATGAGCGAGGTACAGAGCGAATTTGACGGCGTTGTAAAAGAGGTCTGTGTAAACAGCGGCGAGGCTGTCGAGTTTGACCAGACGGTTATGATAATCGAATAGGTGATTCTATGTATATTCCGTTGTATTTAAGGGGATTTACAGCAGACTATCATGAAGATAATGAAAAGATAACGGTAAATATTGTGGATTCCCAAGGCGGCCGTATGTTTGAGATATGGTATTACGGTAAGCCGCTGGAAGTTAAGGGGTATTCGTATCCTTTATATGTGGGTACAGAATATTCAGTATCAAAATTCATTGTAAGATCTGTTAAAACAGGCGAGGAAATTCTTATTTTTGACAGAGCTGTTCACGGGTATGACGCAATGTTCTGCGACGATTTTTCTCAGGAGGAAATCGATAGCCGTCCGATGAAAAAAATGGAGATCCCCCCTGCTGAAATAAAAGTCGAACTTTTCTACGGTATTGATTACGAGGAAGAAAAAGACGACTATGATTTTGACGATAACGGTAACTGTATTCTTTTAAACGGAACGTCAATTCCGTGGGAGCAGGTCAAATCTGACGGAATTGACGCGATAGCGCTTTTTTATAAAAATTCTAAAGGTAAATGGATAGAATTTGCAGACGAAGAATTAGCATGACGAAAATAATCCAACGGAGGAAAAAATAATGTCAGTAGTTTTGAATAAAGAGCAGATCATGGAAATAATCCCTCACAGAGACCCGTTTCTCCTCATTGACGAGGTTAACGAGCTTGAGATCGGAAAGAGGGTAAAAGCTACAAAGTATATCAGAGAGGACGATTTCTGGTTCAAGGGACATTTTCCGAACTATCCTGTAACTCCCGGTGTGCTTATGGTTGAAATGTGCGCTCAGGCGGGAGCAGTGGCTTTGCTTGCGCTTCCGGAAAACAAGGGAAAGATAGGTTTCTTTGGCGGCATCAACGACTGTAAGTTCCGTCAGCAAGTACTGCCGGGAGATAAGCTTGACATTGAAGTCGAGATCATTAAGGTGAAGGGTCCTATAGGCGTAGGCAAGGCTCTTGCTACGGTAAACGGCAAAAAGGCGGTTTCTGCGGAAATTACTTTTGCTATCAAGTAAATAATACGGCACGGATATTTTCCGTCCGTTTAAGATTGAACTGAGCTTATTAAAAGTGAGGCAAAAATATATGTTCAAAAAAGTATTGATCGCGAACAGAGGTGAAATTGCTGTTCGTATTATAAGAGCCTGCCGTGAGCTGGGCATACATACCGTTGCGGTGTACTCTACTGCGGATAAAAACGCTTTGCATGCTCAGATCGCAGACGAGGCTGTTTGTATCGGTCCTGCGCCAAGCAAGGACAGCTACCTGAATATGCGCGCTATTATCTCCGCATGTGAGATAACGGGGGCAGACGCTATTCACCCGGGCTTCGGCTTTCTTTCGGAGAACCCCTCCTTTGCGAGAATGTGTGAAAAATGCGGTATAACCTTTATCGGTCCTAGAGCCGAGTCCATTGAAATGCTTGGCGATAAGGCTCAGGCTAAGGAAACCATGAAAGAGGCGGGCGTACCCGTTATCATGGGTTCTGACGGAGCTATTTCAAATATCCATGCCGCTCATACTCTTTCAAGGGACTTGGGCTATCCCGTGCTTGTAAAGGCGTCGGCAGGCGGCGGAGGCAGAGGTATCAGAGTTGTACGCTCCGATGACGAGCTGGAGGCTCAGATGACCGCCGCTAAGCAGGAGGCTTTAGCTTGCTTTGGAAACGACGAGGTATATATTGAAAAGTTTATCGAAGATCCTAAGCACATTGAAATTCAGATATTAGCAGATAATTACGGCGGCGTTGTTTATCTGGGCGAGCGAGACTGTTCAATGCAGAGAAGAAATCAGAAGGTGCTTGAGGAAGCGCCCTCTCCCGCTCCCTTTATGACGGATGAACTGCGTGAAAAAATGGGAAATGCGGCTTGCACTGCGGCAAAAGTTTGCGGTTACAGAAATGCAGGTACTATAGAGTTCCTTGTGGATAAAAACGGAGATTTCTACTTCATGGAGATGAATACAAGGATTCAGGTAGAGCATCCTATTACAGAGGCTGTTACGGGTGTTGATCTTGTTAAGCAGCAGCTTCTTATTGCAAGCGGAGAGCGGCTTTCTATAAAGCAGGAGGATATTAAACTGAACGGACATTCCATTGAATGCAGAATAAACGCTGAAAATCCTCTGCTGGACTTCAGACCGTCTCCGGGTAAAATACGATCGCTGTTTATTCCCGGCGGTCCCGGTATAAGAGTGGATACCGCTGTTTATCAGGGGTATGAGATACCGCCCTATTACGATTCTATGATAGGTAAACTAATAGTTCACGGAAAGGACAGAGCTGAGGCTGTTGCAAAGATGACATGGGCGCTGTCGGAATTTATTGTGGACGGCGTTGCCACTAATGTGGATTTCCAGTTAAAGCTTATAAGACGCCCCGAATTTCTTGCGGGCGATTACGATAACGGTTTTCTTAACCGCACCGACATTTTAGAGGACGAGAGGAGTAAAGACTGATGCTTGAGGATCTATTCTCGGTTGTAAAGGTGAGATTTAACGGCGAAAAGTCCGAAAAATCCCAGGAGGACAAGAGCGGAAGAAAGACAGATATTCCTCAGGGTCTGCTTTTTAAATGTCCCCGCTGCCGCAATGTGACATTTGAGGAGGACTTTCAGAAGAACGGAAAGGTGTGTCCTCACTGCAATTATCATTCAAGACTTACCGCAAGGGAGAGACTTGATATTACTGTTGATAAGGGCAGCTTTGAGGAATTTGACGGCGAAATGATTTCAAAAAACCCCATTGATTTTCCTGATTATGAAAACAAGCAAGCTGCTCTCCGTGAAAAGACTGGACTAAAGGACGCAGTACTGACAGGCAAGGCGAAAATCAGAGGCGAGGACATCATCATTATTGTCATGGATTCCAACTATATGATGGCTTCTATGGGGAGCGTTGTGGGTGAGAAAATTACCAGAGCTATTGAATACGGCACGGCTCACAGACTGCCTGTGATAGCATTCACTGCTTCGGGAGGAGCCAGAATGCAGGAAGGTATAGTTTCCCTTATGCAGATGGCTAAGACCAGCGGAGCGGTAGCAAGACACAATGAGGCGGGACTTTTGTACATCGCGGTTATGACAGACCCTACTACGGGAGGAGTAACGGCTTCCTTTGCGTCGCTTGGCGACATCATTATCGCAGAGCCAAAGGTTCTTATAGGATTTGCAGGAAGGAGAGTTATTGAAGGCACTATCCGGCAGAAGCTGCCCGACGATTTTCAGTCGGCGGAGTTTATGCTTGAAAACGGTTTTGTTGATATGATTGTGGAGAGAAAGAAAATGCGCAGGGTCATTGCGCATCTGTTAAAGCTCCACAAGCCAAGGGAGGTGCAGGCAGATGAGTGAGCTTACAGCCTGTGAAAGGCTTGATATTATCAGACACAAGGGCAGACCTACCGCTCTTGACTATATTCCTATGATATTTGACGAGTTTTTTGAAATGCACGGGGATCGGCTTTACGGCGACGACCACGCCATTATGGGCGGGGTTGCAAGCTTTAGAGGAATACCCGTTACAGTCATTGCCGAGGTCAAGGGAAGAAATCTTGCGGAAAACCAAAAATGCAATTTCGGTATGCCTCATCCCGAGGGTTACAGAAAGGCTCTCAGGCTTGCAAAACAGGCTGAGAAGTTCGGCAGACCCATAATATGCTTTGTTGATACCGCAGGGGCGTTCTGCGGCGTAGAGGCTGAAAAACGAGGTCAAGGCGAGGCTATTGCAAGAAATATTATGGAGTTTATGACATTAAAGACCCCGATCATCTCGATTATTCTCGGAGAGGGAGGCTCGGGCGGAGCGTTGGCTCTTGCTGTATGCGACGAGCTTGCAATGCTTGAAAACGCCAGCTATACGGTTATTTCTCCAAGAGGCTTTGCAAGTATCCTCTGGAAAGACGCGTCCAGAGAACGTGAAGCGTGCAATGTAATGAAAAGTACGGCTGAGGAGCTTACAAAGCTCAAGGTATGCGACTACATTATTGCAGAGGCAGACGGAGGAGCGCATAACGACCCGATGCTTACCGCAGAGAACATTTCCGACTATATTTTTGAAGCTTTGCAAAGAAAATTCCAAAAAGGTCTTGACGAATTGATAAAGGGGCGTTATAATAAGTTTAGAGTTGTGGGAGAGTTTGAAGACCCTGCTGCATTCTGATAAAGACGTGAGCCTGATTATCACAGGCGTATGTCATGTTATTCCAGTATAGAAACGGAGGGTAAGGAAATGGTATTGGACAAGATTCGTGAGATTATTGTTGATCAGCTTGATGTTGAGGAGGACAAGGTCGTAGCAGAGGCTTCCATTCAGGACGATCTCGGCGCGGATTCTCTCGACGTGGTTGACCTCGTAATGAGCATCGAGGAAAGCTTTGATATTGAGATCCCTGATGAGGAGGTTGAAAATATCAAGACAGTCGGTGACATTGTTAAGTTTATCGAGGCTAAGACAGAGGAGTAATTCCCTTTCCCGAATTACGATTATGAGAGCTGTGCTTTTATAGCGCGGCTCTTTTTATTATGGTGTACAGACAATAATTATGACACTAAAAGTAAGAGGTTAGAGGTAAGCTGTTAGAGCCTGCCTTTGCAATCTCTAACCCCTTACTTCTAACCTCTTATTTCCGATAACGGCGCCGCGCACAGCGACTCCTCCACATCAATAACGGGATAACATAATCAGATTATAAACTTTTTAGCCTTGTTTACAATACTCCTGTCATTCTCATAGGCAAGCACCTGACCTGCACGATCGATCTCAACCCAGCGTATATCGGCGATCTCCTCTGCCTGAGGAATATAGTTGGTGTTTTTAGCCTTGCCGATAAAATAAACAACGATCTTCTGAGTATCCTTTCTCGGCGAGTAGGATACAATCTCACGGAACGTCGTATCCAGATTTACGTCAATACCGGTTTCCTCCATAATTTCACGCTTGGCGGTTTCTTCTTCCGTTTCGTCGCCCTCAACGTGACCCTTGGGGAAAGACCAATGCCCGCTGTTGATGTGCTTGATCAACAGTATTTCTGTGTTGCCGTGATACTTTCTGTACACAATAGCGCCACAGGATTTTTCATGCAGCATTCGTCAAAAATTCCTTTCTGAAAGATATATTAATATAATTATAACACACAAATGACCATTTGTCTATACCTTTTGGGAATTTAATGTGATCGGATATTTATCAGGATTTCTTGACTTATGCTGCTCGCCTTGATATAATAGCTGTAACCGGAAAAAATACAGACCATTTAAATGAGTTTTGAAAATAAATGCACAAATTCGTCGTGCATTTAAAATAAAATCTGATATAATAAACTTAGCGGTGATGAAATGGACAGACGGAAGATTTTGTGCGAAATTTTAACATATGTTGATTTAAACCTTGATAAGAAAATAACTCTGCAAATGCTGGCTGATAAAGCTAATTACTCACTTACACAGCTTACGAGGCTTTTTTCCGAATTTATCGGTATAAGTCCTATGAAATACGTCAGCATAACACGCATGATAAAAGCGTCGCAGGAACTTTCCGACAGTAACAAAGGTGTGACTGAGATCGTTTTTGACTGCGGATTTGAATCGCTGGAGGTATTTGAAAGAAATTTTAAAATGTACTTCAAAGTATCACCAACCGAGTTCAGAAAGAAAGGTTTTTCCGAGCCTGATCCGTTTTATATGTCTGCTAAAATTTATTATGAAAGGCTGAGGAATAATATGCTCATTGATAACGGTGCAGGATTTGATTGGGGAAAGACAGCAGCTCGGTACACAATGTACCGAAATATATATCCCGATGATTTCTGGGAAAATCTGAATAAGCTCGGCATTGGCTCCGGAAAAAGAATTCTTGATATAGGTACGGGTACAGGCATTCTGCCGATGAATATGGTGAAATACGGCGGTACTTATGTGGGCGCAGATATTTCAGAGGAAATGATTACACAAGCCGCTCTTAATTGTGCGGATATTGAAAATGTAAGCTTTGTCTGTGCGGACGCTCATTGTCTGCCATTTGAAAATTCGAGCTTTGACATTGTGACAGCTTTACAGTGCTGGGTATATTTTGATAAACAGGTTTTAATTCCGGAACTTCTGCGCATATTAAAACCTAGAGGCGAGCTGTATGTTGCTTTTATGACATGGCTGCCTGACGAGGACGAGATCATCAGAAAGAGTTTCAGCCTTATCCGAAAATACAACCCGAATTGGAGCGGCTTTATGAAGCGTTTTGACATTCAAAGCTTTACTTCCCTCAAAGGAAGCTTTGATGTACAGGACGTATTCAAAAAGGATTACTGTTTGCCGTTCACAAAATAAAGCTGGTGCGGAAGAATGATCGCAAGCAGGGGTATAGGCGCAGAGCTTTCCGAAGAAAAAATCATGGACTTTAAGAATGACCTGATGGAGATGCTCAAATCCGAAAAGAATGATTTTACTGTTTTGCACGAGGCAGTAATAATAAAGGTCACCTCTAAAGTTAAAGAGGAATGACAAATGAACAATAAATTTTATACTGTTTGCGGGATAGTGGAGACAGAGGGCAAAGTTCTGCTTGTCCGTCATACTTACGGTAACGCTGAGGGCAGACTGCTCCTTCCGGGCGGATATGTTCAGGAGGGTGAGTTACCGTCAAAAGCAGCCGAACGTGAAATATTTGAGGAAACAAGTATTAAAACAATCGCAAAATCGGTATTCGCAGTACAGTTTAAGCCATATCAATGGTGCATTGTTTTTCTAATGGAGTACATTTCAGGCAAACCTCGGTCTGATAACTATGAGAACAGTGAAGTTACCTTGCTGACAGCAGAGAAAGCAATAGAGCTCCCTGACATCACAAATATGAGCAGAGAGATCTTAAAAGCATATATCAAAAATAACAAAGCGGCACTTGGAAAGAGCAGTTATATTCCCAAAACGTCCACCGACGACAGCTATGAACTTTTTGTAAAATAAATCGGCTACGCCCCACAGCATAGCCGATTTATTTATATTATTCAAACTTTTCGCAGATCAAAGAGTAACCTTATAATCCTCAGCGCCTACGCCGTTTACTGTGTAGTAAGCAACGCCATCCTCAGGCTTGATGTATACTGTAACAGCCTTTGCAGACTTCTTTGTCTTTGCCTTGTAGTCAGCCTTGCAAGCGTCAGCGATTGCTGTGATGTCAACATCAGACTTGCCTGAAACCTGAAGAATGCATACATCCTTAGCAACTGCCTTTTCAACCGCTGCCTTTGTCTTGGTTGCAGTCTTCTTAGCTGCGCTCTTAGCCTTTGTAGCAGTCTGCTTAGTTGCAGTTTTAGCCTTTGTAGCTGTTTCCTTTACAGCCTCGACTGCTGTTTCAGCGGCAGCCTTAACCTCTTCCTTGATTTCTTCTGTCTTTGCAGCAACCTCTGCTGCCTTTACTGTTTTCTTTGTACCAGCCATAATAAAAATCTCCTTTACTGATATTGATTACTTCTTATCAACGATTTCCTTAAGAGCCTTAGCAGCCTTGAATGCAGGAACCTTCTTTGCAGGAACGTGTACAGGCTCCTTAGTAGCAGGATTAATTGATTCCTTAGCCGCTCTGTCTCTTACTTCGAATGAGCCGAAGCCTGAGATAGCAACCTTTTCGCCGTTCTCGAGCGAGCTTGTGATCGTGCCTATTACAGCATTGAGAGCAGCTTCTGCTTCTTTCTTGGTGTAGCCGCCTTTTTCTGCAATAGCGGCGATTAACTCAGCCTTTTTCATTTTTGATTACCTCCGTTTTTATTTTTGGTTTTTTACCTTTTATGAAACATATTATACCCCATAAAATCCGCTTTGTCAAATCAAAATAACGTATTTTCGGGCTTTTATCACAATCTTTGTAGACTTACATAAAAATAACGTAAGATTAACGGCATTTATTAGCTATTTATCAACATTATTCATATAAAATTTATAGCTTAGGATAAAGTTACATCTGTATTGTTTACCTTTCTTAACATAAATCCCAAATATCCGAGTTTTTGCGTTATGCTATGATTAGTTTATTGTTATATCATTTATGAAAGAATATTCACAAATGGTATAATATAAAAAGAACCGTCATTGAAAGACGGTTCAATAAAATTCTGTTTTAATTCAGCTTGCCTGCTCGTGCTTAGTCTCGGAGATGATACCGTGCTTTACTCTGTCCTCGACCTCAGAACGCTTTGCGTCGTTGAAACGATCCAGAGTTCCCACAAGATAGCCTGTAATTCTTCTTATACGCTGAAAGGGTACTGCCGCGAAATGATATTCAACATCTACAAAATCTCCGTCAATATTTAAATCCATAGCGTCAATAGCCTTGCCGGGATATAGTTCATGCGCCCTTGAGATATACGCCTGAATTTCAGCTTCCGAAAGCTCTCCGTTTTTTACATTTACCTTTATCATTTCACTTACCTCTTTCTGAAATCTATCTTTGATAGCCTTTATATTGTACTGTATTAATTATAATATCACAATATGTAGTATTTGTCAAGTGAAAACAAAGCGTAATATTATACAATTAACGTATGGTCTTTCGAGACAATTTGCACAAAGAAAAAGTTTCGGTTATTCCTCAATAATTTCGTGACCACAGTCGGATATTACGCTTTTTAGGGTCTCTATATATTCTCTTGCCGCACGGGAAAGGTTCATACGGCTGTTTTCGATCCAGCCAACAAGCATTCTTTCATCTGTATCAAGCGGGACTGCGGTAATACTAGTGCTGTTGATATCGCTTCCCAGAACTCCGCTGGAAATAGTATAGCCGTTAAGTCCGCCCAGTAAATTAAACAGGGTAGCTCTGTCGCTGACGTGTATCTGCTTTTGGTGCAAGCCGGTGCTGCATATCTCCTCGGAGAAATAAAATGAATTATTTTGTCCCTGCTCAAATGATACGAAGGGATATTCGTCAAGCATATCCAGTGTGACGGACGTTTGATTTGCAAGCGGGTGATTTGCGCTGACAAAAACATGAGGTTTAGCATTGAAAAGCGGATGAAAGATCAGATTGCTTTCTTTGAGCAGACGCATTATTACTTTTTCATTGAAATCGTTGAGATATAGCACTCCGATCTCGCTGTGAAGATTTTTTACATCGTCAATGATCTCACCTGTTCTTGTTTCACGCAGAGTAAATTCGTAGCTGTCGTTATCGATACCGGACAGCATACGCACAAAGGCCTCCACTGAAAAGGCATAGTGCTGCGTGGAAATAGAGCAGAGCTGTTTCATTTTTTTGTGTGAGGAATAACGTTCTTCCAGAAGATTTGCCTGTTCCACGACCTGCCTTGCGTAGCTGAGAAATTCTGTTCCCTCTGAGGAAAGAGAAATGCCCCGTGAGGTTCTGTTGAATATTTCTATTCCCAGCTCCTTTTCAAGTTCCTTTATAGCGTTTGACAGACTGGGCTGAGAGATATAAAGCTGTTTTGCACCCTCGCTGATCGAACCGTAGTTTACAACGGCAATAACGTATTTAAGCTGTTGCAGCGTCATTTTCATTTCGCTCCTTTCGTCGGATTTTTACCTATGCCGTATTTTCGTCTGAGACGCGTAAAAATTTTATCCGCAGGTCTTTTCAGTAAGATCAAAAAAATTATATTTGACACAGTATAAGTCAGCGTAAACCATGCCGAGCCTGCTGTCATAGCAAGAAATCGGGAGAGATAAAAAGCGTTATCCGCCCATATCACGCTCCAGAAATCCATAAATACCGAGTATAAGCCTCCTGCCAATCCTCCGAATATGCACAGGAAAACCATGTTTCTCCCCAGAGGCCTTGAAAGAAGTCCTGCCGTAAAGCCCGTCAGTCCCCATGCAAGCATTTGAAAAGGAGTCCACATTCCCTGCGAAAAATAGAAGTTAGATACAAGGGCGGTAAGCGCTCCTGACATAAAGCCCTGACCTGCTCCAAGATAAATTCCCGTCAGTATGATTATAGCCGAACAAGGCTTGAATGCGGGTACGGCGGCAAAGGCAAGCCTGCCGATTACCGAAAGAGCTGTCATGGCGGCTGTTACAGAAAGTTCTCCCGCGGAAAGCTCCTTCTTTTCTAATTTTGCAAAGGCGTAACCGCAGATAATTATGATCGCCGACAGTATTATCCATGACAGTCTCCTGTCCCTGAACACAATTCCGCCAAGCACAGCTCCTAGAATGATCATTCCCCATAATACAGCGCGTTTAAAATTAAGTCCGTTCATCTGTCTGTATCTCCTTTAATGAGCTGCAAAGCTGTGATACGGTGACAGCGTTTTCTGTGTGCCCCTGTGCGATCCTTGCCGCCGATGTGGTGAAAAAGCGGTTTTGTGAGAAAAATTTCTGAGTATTTCCTCCGCCCGTTATCTGCCCGCCGAAAAATATTACACATCGGTCTGAAAACTCTGCGGCAAATTCAAGACTGTGGGAAATCATCAGAATTGATATTCCCGTCTCTTTAAGCCGTATGAGTACTTCTCCGATACGCTGTGCGCTGTATGGGTCTAAAGCCTTGACAGGCTCGTCCAGCAGAAGTATTTTAGGTTTACACAGAAGAATCCTGCACAGTCCGCATAGCTGAGCCTCACCTCCGCTCAGATCTCTTGGGTGAGTATCCATAAGGTCGGTTATCCCTAGCATTTCAGCAGTTTTATCAATATCTGAGGCGTCATATCTCATTGCCCTGACCGCATATTCGCAGTCCTCTCTGACGGAGCTTTTTACAAACAAGTCGTAAGGATTCTGAGGGAGAATAGCTATGCATTCCCTGTACAGAGAACCGTTTTTATATCCTTTTATGGATTTGCCGAATATCTTGATCTTACCCGAAACAGGCGGGAGAATTCCTCCGAGACATTTTAAAAACGTTGTTTTGCCTGCTCCGTTTGAGCCTGTTACTGTGCATATCTCACCCTTATGCAAAGCGAAATCTGCCGCAGAGATCACATCAGGGGACTGCCTTTCATATCGGAAATATAGGTCTTTGCATTCAAGTACTGTTTCTGATGAAAACTCGGTTTCCTTTAGGTCAACTTTTACGGGACAAAAGTGCTTTAAAAGAAAATTTCTGCCTTCCCGCACAGTCAGAGGAATATCCTCTTTTCTGTTCGACGCAAGCGCAAGCTGTGCCGCCGCAGGACAAAATTTTTCAAAGCCTTTGTTGAAAACAGCTTTTTGGGGAGCTCCGAAATATTCAAGTCTGCCGCTGTCCATAAGAGCTGCTTTGCCGCACAGATGAAACAATTCGTCGCAGAAATGCTCCGCAATTATCACTGTTGTTCCAAGCTCACGGTTGATCCTTGCAAGGACAGCCGCAAAGCTTTCTGCGGAAATGGGGTCGAGGCGGCTCATCGGCTCGTCAAGTATGAGTAATTTCGGGCGCATAGCCATAACGGAGCAAAGGCATACAAGCTGTTTTTCACCTCCCGAAAGAGTGTGTATCTCACGTCTAAGCAGATGTTCGACGCCGAAATAGCATGCTGTCTCGCCTGT
This sequence comes from uncultured Ruminococcus sp., assembly GCA_964399215.1. Taxonomy (GTDB): domain Bacteria; phylum Bacillota; class Clostridia; order Oscillospirales; family Ruminococcaceae; genus Hominimerdicola. The sequence goes on from CAYNPW010000008.1 coordinate 39,481, forward strand.
TCTGCGGAAAATTTCCTCTGCGGGAAGTCCCGTATTTTCAAGACCGAAGCAAAGCTCGCTGTAAACGTCGCCGCAGACGGTCTGTAAATCGGGATTTTGCATAACAAATCCTATATCAGATGAATTCGTTACGTTTATTTCGCCCTCCAGCATACCTGAAGGAGCTAGCTCGGATTTCAAAAGTCTCAGCAAAGTTGTTTTTCCGCAGCCAGATCTTCCCATAAGCATTATCATTTCCCCCGCCGAGACGGAAAGGGAAATATTCTTTAATGCAGGCTCTTCGGTATCGGGATAAGAAAATGTCAGATTTTTGACATTAAGTATTTCCATTTAAGTCTCTCCTTTATGAGAATTACAGCAGGCGAAAAAGCACAAAGTCCAAAAAGGCAGGCGCCCGGAACGCTTAGCGAGGGTATATCAAGCTTGGGATAAAATATCCAAGAGGTCTTTCCTAGCGCAGTCAAAGCCAGGGTCAGGAATGTAAGAAGAACCGTCCATACTGTAAAGATAATATCACGAAGAGTAAGTTTCTTCATGAAAGCGCAGGAGCGTATTCCATAACCATATCCCCTTGCTCTCATTGAAAAGGAGACCTCCGCAGAGCTTTCAACCGCGTCTGCCGCCGCACCTGCAAAGACCTGTGCTCCTTTTGTTATTTTATCTGTGATTTCAGCGGACGAGTAAATTCCCGCGCCCTTCTGAGCCTGTGATATCTCTGAAAACCTACGGGAAATCTTTGGTATATATCCCATTATGATATTTACAGTCATTGCAAGCTTGGGAGTTCTTTTTGCAAAAATGTACATAAGCTCCGATTTGGTAACAAGCTTGTTTAGTACCGAGAACCACATTATTACCGCTCCCAGAGAAATTCCCAGATCTGCGCCGTACAGCAACGCCTCCAGCGTGTATGGACGATCGTTTATAAACAGCAAGGGAGTTGCACCCCTGTGGGAAAACAGAGGATTTGTCACCGTTATAACTAGCGATACAAACATTGAAAACGCTGTTTCCTTTATGGAGGAGGAAATCTGTTTTACATTTACAAGTGTAAGAAAGCCGCATATAAAGCTTACAATTCCTATATGCAGTGAAGAACAGAACATAGTTACGATAAGTATACAGCTGAGCATGATAAGCTTTGCGGCAGGGTGAAAATTATTCATTTTTACTCCTCCGCTGTGTAGTCGCATGTATAGCGGAACACTATACTGTCGCCGTTTTTCAGTTCAAAACTCCCGCAGTTTATATCGGGAGCTTTTCCGTTAACAAGATACTTCCAGCCCGATGATTCGCCGTAATCAAACTCGTAAATACCGTCTATTCCCTTGATATATACCATACCGAAGCTGGCGGAATAATCGAGACTTATGCTCTTAAAGCCTGCCGCTCGTTTGAGAATATCAAAAACAGTATCATTTTCCCTAAGCACAAATTCTGTTTCTAAGAGTACATAGCCGTCTTTGGACATATCTTCACTGACATAGCCGTTCCTAAGAATATCTCCAACATCTATGGCTAATGTGACATACTCGCTGTCCTCGGTCACTGCGTCGGGGTGAACCGCATAGTATTCTTCTGGAGTTTTAATATCGGTATTTACTGCAATGAGGGCTACAGCGGCAATAATTACCGGCAGAATTATAAAATCATTTTTCACAGCCTGTCTCCTCTTTTTTAGTATAATCCCCTTAATAGGATAAAATAAATTTTTCTGATTAAACCGCATTCGGTATTAAATGTTTTTCTTGCGGCCTGATAGAATCCCACGCATTTTTCCGCCTCGTCTGCGGTAATGTTTTTGTCCGAATAGAACGCTTTGGACATTACGCTTTCTGACATTGCGTAGACCTCTCCCAGCTCAATAGCGAGTTTTTCGGGAGGCAGAGTAATATCCGTACCTGTTATCTCAAGTAGCCTTAATGCCTGTGCGTGATTCTCCGCAGCCTTTAAAAGCGGATAGGACGAACTTCGTTTTTGTCGCTTTATAAGGGACTTTACACGTTGACTGACTATAAACATCAGAATAAAAACCACAGTTAAAATAACTGAGATAATCGCATAAGACGGTTTTTCATCAGTCTCTGTATCTGCAATTTCCGAGGCGTTTTCGGGAGTCTTTTGAGTTTGAGCGCCTTGCTGAGACTGAGGAATATTTAGAACTGCCGTATCGTCGCTGTCAGCAGTTTCTCCGCCGCCGTATTCCGAAAATCCTATCATATCCGTATAGTCGGGAAAAACCTCCAGCGGGAGCCAGCCCACTCCATCCAGATAGTATTCGGCCCAGTAGTGGTAATTCTCCGCGCTGAGAGTAACTGCTCCGTTGGGCTGAATATTTTCCGCAGTTTTTTTATCTATAACATACCCGCCGCACAGTCTTGCAGGAAGCTCCTCATATCGCAGAAGTATGACCGCAGAATACGCATAGTCAAGAGCGTTTCCTGAACGGCTCACCTCTGCAAGATAAGAGAGACTTTGCGGACTTTCAGTTACATTGTGATCGGCGGTAATATTTTGTGCAAAAAAATCTTTTATTTCTTTGAGCTTTTCATCGGCAGCAGACTTTACGGTAAGCCCCATAGCTGACGCTGCTTCACTGTCCTTTTTGGTGATCGACGTAAATTCGCTGTATACATATTCTCTGTAAAGCTGCTCGAGTCTCAAATAGTCCGCCGAATTTTCCGCATTTCCGCTGATCTCAGACAGGTTTTTAAGTCCGTCGCAAAGGTAACTCTCCGAAATCTCATAGGAATAGAAGGCGTTATTGCCAATGGGATAATCCCCGCCCAAAGAATTTTTATCCGCCGTGACATTCTCGCTGCTTTCCGCACCGTAAGGCACCAGAGGATGCGGCAGAGTACCGCTTACGATATTTACAGTTATCTTAAACTTCTGTGTTTCGCCTGTTGCTGCGGACAGATTTTTAGTCTGAGTCAAAGGAAAAAAATCCTCCTCATAAAGCCAGTAAAAGATATTGGAATACTCGTCGGGATCTCCGCTTTGTTCTGTGTATTCTTTGAGATACATAGGCTGAGGGTGTTCAAGTACCGCTTCGATCTCGCAGTCAGGAATTCTATATATGTTATTTTTTCCCGGATCGAACATACCTGTAAAGAATACCGCAGATATGACTGCCGCTGTAAGCGCCGAAAAAATCAAAGAGGCTTTGGTAGGTTTTTTCGAGTCCGTTAAAAGGCAAGCTGCCGCCGAAACGCACAGCAGTACAGAGTATAGGTTCATACAATCAAAATAACCGCTGAAAACCGCTCCGCATACTGCAAGGAATAACAAATAAAGCTTTTGCGGAACAAGCGAACCTGCCGAGGACAATACCGCCGACAGCACAATTACCGATAACAGCGGTTCAGCTGTTTTTTCGTCCGTTGGGAAAAAAAGCGTGCGATTATTTTCTGCAAGTATCTCCCCCGCCTTGTCAGTGAGGAAAAAAAGTTCCTCCGTAAGTCTTGTGGAAACCATTGCAATACCCGCTGAGATCGCGGCAGGGGCAATAGCCGACCATTTTGAAGCTCCTTCCGAAACAGCTTTTATCGCGGCGCTTAAAATCAAGCATATCATAAGCAGGACAGGGGAAACAAAAGTGTCAAGACATTGGAGTACAAGCATTGTGAAAAGCAAGGTGCACAGTGCAAATATTGCGGTGCCGCATAGTGAGATGCTTTTTTTCGAGGACCTTTTTTCCGCCGTAAGGGACAGTCTATTCATCTGTTTTCTCTCCTGCGCTGATAAATTCCGAATTGTTTCTTTTGACATTATTCAAGGTAAAGCAGATAATTTTCCTCTCCGTTCCGCTATCGGGGAAAAGTGCGATATCGGATTTTCTCTGTGTGCTTTCCGATGAAATGAGCAATCGCACAAAGCTGTCAAATTCCTCTGTACTTTCAATTCGGCGGATATTGTAATCTATACCGTCAAAAAACGCGCCTTGCCATACTACGCCGTATTCAGTGAGTGTTTTTGCACAGGAAACGTATTTTTCCATAAGTCTGCCGAAATTTCCGTAATTACCGCTTTCGCAGGCAAAATCAAAAAACAGACACAGCGGACAGGTATCGTCAGGAGTGAATTCATTGACATACGGTTTTTGAAAACGCTGAGTAAGCTTGTGATTTATATGTCTCAGATCGTCTCCCTGAACATATTCCTTTGCCCCCGATATCTCATAGCCTGCAGGCTTAGCGGAAGCGTTTCGGGCATATTCCGAAACTGTCTGAGGACATACTCCGTCAAAATCGGGAAAACATATCACGCTTCCGGACATCGTGGCAGAAACGGTTTTATAGGTAAGTCCGCACAAATCGTAAAGCCGTAATTTTTCCAGAGAGAATTTAAGCTTTCCGCAGTCCTCGGATCTAATTTTAAGCATAAGTTCTGTGGTTTTTTTTGAGGACGGGATTTTCAGCCTGAGCCTCTGCGTATGCTTGGTAAGCGCATTTGTACATACAAGCTCTGCTGCCGCAGGTCTTGTAAAGCCCGAAAGTATAAGGTCAATTTTGCATTCCTCATTTTTGGGTACTGTACAGCTTATGATCTCTTCTGAAAGAGCGGGCTTGGAAATTATTCCATGAATAATGCAGATCAGCGGAAAAATTGTCATTGCTCCTGCAAAGTACCAAAGCGCAGGGAAATAAAATCCCAGCCATACCGCAAGAGCGGTCACGGCAAGCCACATTACGATACGCATATTATCCCCTCGCATTTTCGGGGCAGGGTACTTGCGCCAGAAGTTCGTTCAGCACATCGGCGGAGTTATCCGTATATACCCCTCGGGCAGGAATAATCCTGTGAGCGCATACGTTAACAAAATTTGATCTTACGTCGGTCGGAATCACATAATCTCTGCCCTCCGTATACGCCTTGGCTTTGGATAATCTCATCAGTGAGATCGCTCCTCTGGGTGAGATTCCGCAGATGATTTTATCACTGTTATGCGAGCTTTCGCAGAGATCGGCTATATAATCCATAACGGGATCACTGACAAAAATTTCTCCGCAGTCTCTGCGTATCTCTAAGAGCTTATCCTTTCCGCAGATCTGCCTGACGTCGTCAAGAGGGTTCTTACCGGCGTTTCGGATTTTAAGTATCTCAGCAAGACTGTCTCTGTCCGGCTGTCCTATGGAAAGCCGCACCATAAATCTGTCAAGCTGAGAAACAGGCAGTTCGGATGTTCCCGCAGCGCCCTTGGGGTTCTGTGTTGCGATGACTGTGAAGGTTTCGGGCAGCTTGTAGGTAATGCCGTCAACCGTGCATTTTCCTTCCTCCATGGCCTCCAGCAGAGCGGACTGGGTCTTGCCGGAGGTTCTGTTAAGTTCGTCCGCAAGCAGAAGCTCTGTCATTGCCGCACCGCTGTGAAATGAGAATTTACCCGTCTTGCTGTCGTATGCTGTAAAGCCGGTAATATCCCCCGCAACTGTATCGGGAGTAAGCTGAATTCTGCAAAAATCAAGTCCGAAGCATTTTGAAATCGCAAGAGCAAGCGTAGTCTTTCCCACGCCCTGCAAGTCCTCCAGCAAAATATGTCCGCCTGCAAAAAAAGCTGTAAGCACATTCAGAATTACTTCGTCCTTTCCTTGTATGACTTTTTTTATTTCATTGAAAATCTCCTGTGTTGTTTGGTTCATTTCTTTTCTCCTTTGAAGCGTTTTATAAGCATTATGACCGCCGGCGCCGCTATAACAATTATAAGTACGGCGGAAAATACCGCTTTTGCCGACAGTCCGCTTTCGCATATATCTTTCATTTTTTCAAAGCCCGTAATTTTTTCCCTGTCGCTTTCAGGTAATTTCAAGGCTCTTTCGTAAAGCTCTTTAAGACGTTTTTTCTGTTCGCTGTCAAGCTTATCAAATGGGTAAAGTCCCTGCATGATCTCTGAGTTGATATCGTTTATTTCACGGCTTATTGCATCGTCAGCATCTTTGTCAAACGTATATGTAACAGGAGTCAGATCTCCGCTGAAATCGTAAAGTCCGCACATTCCGTTTTCATATCTGTAAACTGCGGCAAGCGCAAGCAAAGCCTGCGACGACGCAAGCGGATCGCTGTTCTCTCCTTTGATATGGGAAAATCCGCCGTCATTATTTCGATATTCTAGGAGCAGTTCAAGAAGGTTCCCGTCTGATGAAAATTGTTTGTCCGATTTGTAATCAATATCAGCACTGCACAATGCACAAAGGGTCTGCGCAATAGTTTCGCAGTTTTCAAAGCTCTTTTCGGACAGCTTCAAGCTCAGAAAATCCACAGCCTTGTCAACGCTGTCCTTTACGTCCTCGCGTTCACCTGTATGAGCCGACAAAGCCTGCACAGCCATTGCAGTCAGGTCGCAGTCGCCGTTATCGCCGCTGAGAGCAAAGCCTCCGTCGGATAGCTGAGCTGAGATTATCCCGTCTATTAATACGTCTTTATCAAACTCCGAATTTGCAGGGAGCTCAAAGCAGTACGAATCAATGGCTATCAAAGCCCATATGCGGCTGTTTATACCTTGTCTGCCGATATTGTTATTGTTGTAAACGCCGTTTTCCAATGCGTTTGATCCATTTATGTCCTCGGGCTTTCCTCCGCATGAAAGCGCAGTAAGAGTGTATCTCTGCCAATCGGTAGCTGTTATACTTTCGATTTGCTGTATATTTTCAGCAAATGCATAATAATAGCTTTCATAGTCCTCGTCAAGTCCCATTCGGGAAACGCCTATGACAAACCAGTCTGCGCTGTCCTGTCCCGCATATTTCAGAAATTCACCTGAGAATAGGCTGTCCCCTGAGGGTATACCTAAAATATCTTTTTCATATTGAACTATGCTCTCGGCATTATTCATAAGTTCGCTGTCTGATGTACCCTTAGCAGAAATTTCAGCTATCGGAGAAATGACCGTCAGCGTAGCAAGAAGTATTACAAGTATGATCTCAGAAAATATCTTCATATGTGTCTCCTTTAGAATGTGCTGACAGGTTCTATGCAAGTCCGCTGCGGATGTCGTTGCCGTATGCAACTGTGAATTTCAGACAAATGCTGTCGCCGTCGCCGAATACTGCGCCGTTCATTCCATAGGAGGGTACTTCTCCGTTTCGCATATATATCCAGCCCGAGCCTTGTGTGAAATCATATTCCCCAAGACTGTCTCCGCTGCATGGAGCAGTCTCGGAAATACCTTGAGTCTGCACGTATTCCCTTGCCGTGTCGGTGAGGTATGCATTGATGAAGGCTCCTGTTTTACTTATGCGGCTTATATATCCGCTGTCGGATTTTGAAGTTACCTCAAAGCCGTTATCCGTTAAAAATCTGCATATAGCGTCAAATCCGCTTTCGCCCTCATAAATGGGGAAATAGCTGTCGCTGCATAAATCGCCAATGCCGACAAGTTCCCCGCTCAGAGATATTGAGATACGTCCTATTTCCTCTCCCTGAGAAACCCCCTGTGAATTTATAATATAGTAGTAATCGCTTGTTCGTCCCTGACCGTCTGTCAGGCTTATCATAAGGCTGTTTTCGCCTGCGTTCAGCGGAAGGATATATCCCGTTTCACCGCTGTCCTCCCAGCTTTGGCGGAGGGTATTTCCGTTAACTGAAAGTGTGATTCTGTCAGAGTAGATGCGCCCGCCGTCCTTGTCCGAGGCGTAAAGTGATAGCGAGAACGCCGAACCTTTGACGGTAAATCCGTCGTATATGTTTATACTGTCAAGCTTTGGTTTATCCTCATCTGAAACAGGAGGATAACAGCTTACTGTATACGAATATGAAAAGCTCTCGCCTGAACCGTTCCTTCCGGCAACCCTTATGACGTTTTCGCCGTATGAAAGCTTACAGGAATACTGTCCGTTACTGCCGTCAAGCTTTGTACTTTCCAGCTTTACGGTTATTTTTGCATTGTCGTCCGCTCCTGTAAGTCTTGCGTAAAAACTGAAATTTTCGTCATATACCGTTCTGTCCGCAAGATCGGTATCAAGACCGAATTGTTCTGCGGGCTTGCTGTCGGCAGGCGTTTTCGGAGTATCTTGCGTTTTCAGATAAACTGTGTAATCCTTGTAAACTCTGGTGATTTTCCCTGAATCGTCAGTATATGAGCACGCTACTCGGATAGTGTTTTCACCTGCGTCAAGCTGACATTTTCCCGAAAACTGCAAGACTGTGTTTCCGTTGACGTAAACCTGAGTATCCCGCAGGGTCAGTCCGCTGTCAAGCTGAGTTATTGTAAAGCTGTAATTTTTATCACTGACAGTTTCGCCGTCTATTATGGAGGTCGTGAAAAAATCCCCCTGAGATTTTGTTCCGTCTGGAGTATAGTCGGAATGAATGTCGTTACCCTTGACTTTTTCAGGAGTTTTCACATCAGACGGGATTTTCTCGGTATCCTGATTATCCGTTATGTCATGAGTCGGCGCGGTCTTTTCCGACTTGTCAGGCGAGCTGATGTCCTCGGAGGTCTGCGAATTATCCCCGTTTTTATTTTCCTGCCCGTTTTTTTCCTGCAGGACTTCACTGCTGTCACTTTTTGAATCGCTGTCATAAGGAGAATTAGCAGATTCGCCCTCAGCCAGCGCGCCTGTGGGGATAAGGCTTAAAATCTCCTCTGATACAGGTTTTTCGGGGATCTTCTTAGGCGCGGAATTATAAAAATGCACACCGAAAAAAGCCGCAGTCCCTAATATTACCGCTGCGGCGGCAAGTCCTGCTATCTGACTTTTTACGTTGTGCATTTTCACAAATCTCATAGTGTTCACCGAGTAAAACGGCAATCGGCAGGGACTATTTTTACAGTCCCTGCTGAAAGTGCCTCTGGATATTATTTTCTTTTTCTGATAACGATTGCTCCCGCAAGTGCAGCTGCCGCAAGCGTCAGACCGCCCAGTCCTGCGCCTGTTGAAGGATTAGCGGAATTTGCATTTGAAGCCGCCTTTGAGGACGAGGAAGAATCTGTTTTATTGCTTGAGTTATCAGCGTCTGAACTGCTCTCAGTCTGTGACGATCCGTCGTCTGCCGAACTGTTTTCCGACTGAGATGAGCTTTGCGGATCGGAACTGTTTTCCTCAGTCAGCTTATCGTAAGCCTCTCTTGCAGACTTTATAATGTTCGCATACTCCTCAACATATTTTTGGAGATCTTCGTCAAGCTCTGCATATGCCTTTTCTGCCTTTTCGATCGCTTCCTTGTCGTCAAGCGTTATTTTTTCGGGAATCGCGTTTGCAAGATCGATAACATTCATGACCTTGTCGTAATCCTCAGCATCAAGCACCGTCACATCAACCGTTTTAGTAACAGGCTTTACTTCTGTGCCTGCACCGTTTTCACCGTCGCTGTAAAGAGCGTAATCGTATGTAAGAGTTACCGTAATATCGTCTGTACTGAATGTGTCTATATCGTAGGTAACCTTGTCTGAAACATCCTTTGTAACACCGTTTGCAAACTCTGCCGTAACCTTGAAATCAGGAGTCTCGCCCTCTTTGCAGAGCTCGCTGTATTCGCAGTCAAGGGCTGTAACCGTTGAGCCTACAGCCATAATGTACGAGGAATCGTTCTTGAAGTAGAGCGTTCCGTCCTCGTCGCATATCAGACTGCAAAGGCAATACTGTGACTGCTCTCCGGCAGGCGTGAACAGTACAGGAGCACAGCTTTTGCCGTTTTCAACAGATGCGTCGATAACCTCTGTGACGCCCTTTTTATCCTTGATATAGCGTATCTCACTGGGCTGTGTGTTTTCTGTGAAGTAAACGTAATTGTAACCGTCCTCGTCGGTGTAAGCGGTTGAAAGAAGTCCCGCTGTCTGAGGATAGCCCATAGTTTCAGCCTTGTATGCAATTTTGCCTTCTGCCATATCAATAACGGCAATTCCGCTGCCGTTGTAAGCCGTCCAGCCTGTGCCGTTAACGCCCACATAGGCTCTGCCGTTTGCAACTACAGGTGTACAGGTAGTTGCTCCGCCTAGGTCTATTTCATTGACCTCCTTGATATTGCCGTTTTCGTCAATGTCGGCGGTGTAGAAATATCCAAGCGCAGAGGTAAAGCAGCACAATCCAGTTTCTTTATCATAAACTACTGTACTTCTGATGTCGCCCTTTACCTTATCATAGCTGTCGATGACTTTTCCTGTTTTCTTATCGAGAACAGAGAATACTGCAAATTCTTCGCCGCCGTCTTCTGCTCCTACTGCAACATAATTGTCTGAAACATAAGCGCTTGCACAGTACCAGCCTCCGACAGCGGAGTATGTCCATTCAGCCTTTTTAGCCTCTGTTCCTGTGGATGTATCCTCATCTGTTACATCTATACAAACAAAGTTGGCCTCAGCCTCACTGGGCACGTATGTAACAGGATCGTATGTAACATTGTTAAAGCCTGCATAAATATATCCGTCACTGTAAGTAATGGAGGAATATCCCGAACCGCCCTTTTCATCTGTATATACCCAGAGTGATTCAAATGTTTCAGCGTCAAAAGCCTGGATAGAGCCGTCCATTTCAACGAAAATCATTCCGTCAGCGTAAACCGGTGCAGCAAGAGCATAGCCCAGATAACCTGCAAGGTCAGCGGATTTATCACTGAACTCACCTGTTTCCTTATCTATAGCCATAAGCTTCGTACCCGATGTGAAAACTATCATGTCGTCAACCATAGTAATTGCAGACGGAGCGTCAGTCCAGTCAGTGCCTGCCTTGGTAGCCCAGTAAAGAGCCGAAGTATCGGCAGATACCGGAGTTTTGGAGGTTACAACGCCGTTATTCTCAGCGTTTCCGCGGTACAGTTCCCAGCTTTCTGCGGATGCGCACATAGCCGAGCCTACAGCGATCAAAGCCGCGCAAGCTGCACAGAGCGTTCTTGAAAGTGTTTTTTTCATAAATTCTTCTCCTTTGTGTAAAATATAAAATTTTACCGCCAGTATAGAATAACTACCTGCGTTTTCCGCCTTTGGATTTTCTCGGTTCTTTAAGCCCCGCCTGCTCCAGCGCACGGGGAAAGGGTCCCAGAACGCCTTTTACAAAGCAAAGCTCTTTTTCTGTCAGATCGGATTTTTTGGGGATCCTGTCAAGCTGTTCGGCCTTAGCTTTAAGTATTTCTACCGCGCTTTTAAACTTGTCTGAATTCACTGTAAGTCCTCCCAATAAATGAAAAAGCCTTTCCGAAGATCCGGAAAAGCGCAATCAACCCACAGCAAACAAAACTCTGCGGAGAGAAACTCTGAAAATACATAAAAATCCCGCAAAGTCCGATAATACCTTGTTGACCGCACTCTTCATCGCCCAAGAAATGTTGAACCAACGACTTTCGCTCCGCTGATATCGGAGCGGTTACGTCCGAAAATGCAGCAGATATCCTGACTTATGACTGAAAAATCTCTTTCCGAAATTTCTCCATGAAAGCCCGCCTTCTCAGAAAAAATAATCTTTTCCAATGACGTGCCGCAAATTGCGGTGCCCGGCTCTCAATCATCAAACACAGTAATGGCGGTTGTGCAGGATTCAAACCTGCTTCCCCGAACAAAACGGCAGACAGCTATATTAATTCGCCGTAAATGTTCTCTACTCAGTTAACAACTTTTCAAGCTGCATTTCCCTGATAATTATTCAATTCTATGCTGACGCAGTTCAGCATCTGACCCTTCATCAGCAATTTAATTATAGCACATTACTTTGATTATTGCAAGGCATTTTTATCACAAAATTAAAAGTTGACAACAAGAGGGAATGGTGATACAATTATGTTTGGTGATAAAAGATATGTATACAATAAAAAACGAAACCGAGGAAGCCTTAAATAAAAAAAATGATATAAAAGACGGAAAATATTTTCTTATGTGCGAAAGAAACTGGATATATCATATTTTAATAGTAGTAGCAGGTTTCTTTGGGGCGTATACTTTTTTACTTCGGGGAAATGTATTCTGCAACGCTCAGACCGGTAATGTAGTGCTTATGGGAATAGCTCTCGGCTCTGAAAAATGGAGCGAGGCGCTGTATTATCTGATCCCTATTTCGGCATATCTTATGGGCGCGTTCGTTTCCGAGCTTGTTCCGAATCCGATCAAAAGGCATCTGCCCATACGCTGGGATACTCTGCTTATCGCGATAGAAATGCTTGCGGTGCTGTGCTTAGGGTTTGTTCCCGAGACTGCTCCTGTGCAGATCTCTCAGGTGACTGTAAATTTTATTGCCTCAATGCAGTATAACACCTTCCGTCAGGCTGAGGGAGTTCCTATGGCGACCACGTTTGCCACAAATCATATACGGCAGATCGGAAACTGTCTTGCAAAGGAAATAGAACACAGACACAGCGATGATAAATCCCACCGAATAAAGCTGATAAGACATCTGGAAATGCTGATATTTTTTGTTATCGGCGTAGTTGTGGGAACAGTACTGTGCAATCTTTTTCTCGGAAAAGCTATCTGGGCAATGCTTATCCTCTTGGGGATTGTATTGGGGACATTACTTCACGCCGATCTGACAACGGAGAAAGATATGCTGGAAAAGAAGCCTGCGGGACATTGATTTATTTATGTCGCCTTGCAGATTGTCCTGTATGAATGGAGGAATATATGAAATCTGATAAAATTTTCAATGCTATAAAAAAATTATATGATCCTGCCCGCACTATCATTATCGGAATAGACGGATTGGGCGGAGCAGGAAAAAGCACGATCACCGAGTTATTACATAAGAAATTCAGCGAAGAAAACTATAGCATAACCGTCCTGCACATTGACGATTTTATTCATCAAAAAGCAATCAGATATAATGATAATTATGACGAGTGGAAGTGTTATTATGATCTCCAATGGCGGTATGATTACTTAGTCAGCGAGGTCATTAAGCCGATAAAATGCGGCGGTGATTTTATCGGCAAAATAGAACTATATGACAAGGACAACGATACATATTATCTGAGCGAAACCAATATCCCTGTGGGAAGTATCGTTATCGTTGAAGGCGTCTTTTTGCAAAGAGAGGAACTTGACGGTTTGTTTGACTATATGATATATATTGATATTCCAGAAAATATCAGGCTTGACCGTGTTCTTGAAAGAGACGGTTATATTGGGAATAAACAGCAGATCGAAGCAAAATACAATAACCGGTATTTTCCTGCGGAGCATCATTACATTGAAATGTGTTCGCCGGATTTAAACGCTGATTATGTAATAAAGGATTAAAATTGAAAGAGGTAAGTAAAGTTTGAAACAAACCCCCAACCCAATCTCTAAAAAAGAGCATAGCGAAAAGA
>CAYNPW010000009.1:0-48107 GCA_964399215.1 uncultured Ruminococcus sp.
GCAATCTCACGCTGGCTATGTTTTTTGACGCTATTTTAATGTGAACAGTCTCTAGTAATAACTATTGACATATTTTCCATTCTGCGCTATAATACCAAATAAGGAGCAAGCCACCGGGCACATATTCTCCTATAAGTCGCTGGTTTTTGTTATCATGGCGCTAATAAAATGATAACTTGGCATCAGTGGGCAGTATAGTACAGAGCAAAATGTATAACTGAGATACCACAACGCAAGCCTCCTAAACAATTTTGTTTAGTATCGGGTGAAATCTGGGGAGTGGGAGTGATGAAATGGGATTTTAGAACCCAGCATTTATGAAGAGGGATTTGTAAATAATTACCGGGTTTATGTTTAACAGCAGTATGATAATACGGTGTTTTCCTTGTTGGTTATATGGACATGGTGCTAGCACCGTGTAATAAGGGTAGCTAGATCTTTAGGAGAAACATAGATGAAAGAAATAGTTGCATATGAAATGGTATTCGATAAAACGCTGGAGTATCAAAATGATATAATTTGTGTTCCTTTTCAAGAAAAATACTGGAATGAATATATGAAAATATATAATGAATGTTTCTATAAAATGAGAAAAGAACTGGAAGTTCAACCAGTAAACTTTTATTATGACTATTCTCAAATTAAAGATAAAATAAATGATATTTTTGTTTATTTGAGAAATGGAGCGATAATAGGTGCTGTTTCTTGTTATGGAAATGAGTTAGATGATTTAATTGTTGAAAAATCGTTTCAGGGACAAGGAATAGGGCAAAAATTGTTATTATGGGGAATGGATCATATAAAAAAACAAGGTTATGAAAAAATTGTCTTACATGTAGCTGAATGGAATCAAAATGCAGTGAACCTGTATCTGAAAAATGGATTTAGTGTTAATAAAAAGGAAAAAGTGCGCTAGAGCCGATTTTTAGCATATTTTCCTTTAATATTGCAACGGATATGGTGTTAGCATTTATTGACCTAAAAGCTTTTCAAACCATGACGGAAAACAAAACAGGCAGTGGAATGATTCCAGTTTGTCTTACTGAGAAATCTGTATTTGGTAAGTGAAAAATAACTATTTTCAAAGTACAAACCGATTTTGCTCAAATAAAGAATAGACCCTGTGAGTCATTCAGACTTACAAGGTCTTATTTTTTGCGTTTTTCTTAATACATCAATGACCTGAATACCGTTGGCATCAAACCTGTTGACAAAGTTCAAGCCTATAATTTTATGCCTTTGAAAATACCATAGTGATAAGCATTGCTCCGTCCTTTATCTCAGCAAAAATGACTCCGTTCATCTTGTACATAAGCTGACGGCAGATATAAAGTCCCAGACCGCTGCCTTTTTCATTCTCAGCATTTTCACCTCTCCAGAAGCTTTCAAATATATGGGGCAGTTCGTTTATGGAAAGGGTACAGCCGCTGTTTATGACCGTAATAAGCAAACTGCTGTCCTCTTCAGAAAACTGTATGCCTATGCTTTTTCCGTCACCATATTTAATTGCATTTTCCATAACATTTTGTATGACCTCAACACTACGGTCAAGATCGCCTTTCAACAGACAATCCATATGGCGTTCTACGGAAAAATCTATCCTAATCAGCGCCAGCTTTTCAGTGTAATACTGCTCGATCCTGCTGATAAGCTCCGACAGATAATATTCTCCTGCATTCACCTCAAGGCTAAGAAAGTCTTCTCTTGAGGCAGTAATGATTTGCGAAACGTAGTCTTCTATCTCGTAGGCTTTAGTATTTATGATTTCGGCAATTTCAAGCTGTTTCTCTCTGCCGTCATAAAGTCCCTTTGAAAGTGCCTTTGCGTAAAGCTTTATGGCAGACAGCGGCGTTTTGATGTCATGTGACAGGGATAAAAGCAGCATTTTCTTATCCCGCTGCAAGTCAAGCTCACGCTGTTTCTGCTGCTCCATATTTTCACGCAGCAGGTCAACGCCCCAGAAAAATCTGCCGAAAAAGTGGCTTTTATTTTCTTTTATCGGTGGCGTGAGATTACCCCTTGACAGTTCGTAAGGAATGTTTGTCAGCTTTTCAAAAGGCGACAGAATCTTTATTCGTATAAATATCAGAACTCCTATAATTACCGCAGACAGAATACCCAGAATAATATTTACCATAAACACAACGCCGCTTTTGTCCGACTTTCTATCCGTTCTGTAGTCGAAACGATAAAGCTCACCGTTTATTTCACGGATCGCATAATCGCTGTCGGTATCATAAAATTTGCCGCTGTATTTTTCAATGTGCGTGACATACTTGCTGCCAGATATATCAATACTGTCAAAGCCATTCTGTTCAATTTCAAGCGCAAGCCTGTTTATCTCCACACGATAGGGTCTGCCATTGTCCGTATTATCCGAAGATGCAAGTAACAGATTGGATCCCACAAAAATCAGAATTATAATTGCAATCACAACGGCGAATATCTTATTAAACGCTTTCATATTTGTAGCCTACGCCCCACACGGTCAGAATTTTCTGCGGATTTTTCGGATCGTCTTCAATTTTCTTACGAAGCCATTTGATATGTACCGTAAGGGTCTGCTGTTCCGAAAAGCTGTCGCTGCCCCAGATCTGATTGAATATATATTCCTTGCTCAGGGTCTTTCCCTTATTTTCCAACAGCAGTACAAGCAGATCGAATTCCTTTGATGTCATGTCCAGGAGCACATCATTTTTATAAACTGTGCGGCTGATTTTGTTGACGCGGATATTTCCGTCGGTAAGATGTTCAACCGCATATCTCCGCTTAAAAATCCCTCCGATCTTTGCAAGCATGATGTCAATGTCATATGGCTTTTCAATGTAATCGTCCGCGCCGAGGTTAAGTCCGTTCAGCTTGTCCTCCTTTTCGGCTTTTGCACTTACAATAAGAATAGGCGTGTTGTTTTCCTCACGGATCTTTCTGCACACCGCAAAGCCGTCCATACCCGGCAGCATAATATCCAACACAACCAGCTTTGCGCCGTACTTTTCATATAGGGATAGGGCTTTTTCACCGCTTTCCGCTACAGATACCGTGTAATTTTCCGCACGGAGAAAATCACACAGCAATCCGCTCAGTTCCTTGTTGTCTTCTACGATCAGAATATCGGTCATAATATATCCTTTCCAGATGTGACCGCCGTTGATACTTACCACCCAAGTTCCAGCAGCCAGTTGTTCAGCGCTCGTTCACGTTCTCTTATATGAGAACCGCTTTCATACCTACCTATATTATACTCTCCTTTTATGTTTCCGTCAACTATGTAAAGCACTCTTGTACATTTTGCCGCAACCTTTACGTCATGTGTAACAAGCATGATCGTTGTACCCTCGCTGTTGAGCTTAGCAAGCTCATCCATAACTTCGTCGGAAGATGTACGGTTGAGCGCACCCGTAGGCTCATCAGCGAATATCATTTTAGGACGGTTTATCATACTGCGGCAGATGCAGGCACGCTGAAGCTGTCCGCCGGAAACCTCGTTAATATCATTGTCGGCAATGTCGATAATGCCCAGCTTGCGCATAAGCTCCTGACCGCGCTGTATCGTTTCCCTGCGGCTCTCAGTGTTCTTTTTCGACTGGCAGGCAGGGAGGATAATGTTGTCCAGTACGGTCAGATTTTTCAGCATATACATCTGCTGAAAGATAAATCCCATTTCGTCAAGGCGAAGGCTTGCAAGCTCCTTTTCATCCATTCCGGCAATGCTCTTTCCGCAGAAGTCCACTTCGCCGGCAGTGATACTGTCCATTCCCGAAACGGCATAGAGCAGTGTGGATTTGCCCGAACCCGAAGGTCCCATTACAGCGATCATTTCTCCCTCCGAAACGGTGAAATTTATGTTTTTCAGAACGTTGTTCTGGCGTTTGTTGACAATGTAGGTCTTGCATAGTTCTTTTATGTTTAAAACTGTATTCATGACGATTCTCCTTATAATTTATTCAATATTAAAAGCTGCCGATGAGGAAATTTTCTTTAGATTATGTGCTGAAATAAAGGCGGCAAGCTCCGTTACGATCAACACGATCAATGGATAGATTACATAAACCTCCAGAGGCATTATGTCAAACTGAATGCTGTATGCTCCCATCATTCGGAACACAGGCTCCACCATCAGTTTGGTAAGCGGAGTAGAAAGAATCGTACCCAAAACAATCGATACAAGCAGAACAATTCCTATTCGCATCGTCTGCCATTTCACTAGAGAGGAATTTGTAAAGCCGATCGCTTTCAGTATTGCAATTTCTCCCTTTTCTTTCGCGATAAAGCTTCTTACCATAAGTATGGCAACCAATACATTTATGCATAAAATAATGCATAGAATAAGTTTTTTTACACCTTCCAGCTGTCCTGAAACATCGCCGATCATATAACTTATATATTCGCCGGCAGTATAGATATGTTCGTCGTTATATAGTTCTTTCAGCAGAGCTTTTCTTTCGTCCAGCGTTTTGCTGTCAGGATCATCGGTATACTTTATCTGAATGCCGAAAACTCCTTGCGCAAAGGCATAATCAAGCTGCTCATCCTGATAAAAGCGTATGCCTTCACCCAAATTGTTCATGGACTGGTTGATTGCTGTGACAGTATAAGTCCTTACTTCTTCGCCTATGTTGATATCGACATCATCGCCGATCTCTACGCCGATTTGATCTGCCACAATGTAGGAAATGGCGACCTCACCGTTATTCTGCGGAGGTGTTCCCTCAAGATACGAATACATATCCGCAGTTACATCACCTGCACCCTGAAAAGCGATAGAGGACATTGTTTTATCTCCGTGTGTGATACTGAAGCGGAACATTATCTCTTGAAATACATCAGCTTCTATATGGTTTTCACTAAGCTTTTCCCTGATATCGTCAAGCTTGTCGCTGATTATTTTTTCGTTACTTGCGTCTGAATCCAACAGTTTCTGAGATATGACGTGATCACATTCAGCCATATTGAACAATGTAATCAATTGGTCAGATTTGAGTGTGTTAATGGTATTTACAGGAATTATGATCAGAAGCAGTCCCAGAGTAAAAATCAAAATCATTGTAATGAATCTTTTCGGACCGCTGAGAATATCGTTTACTGCCATAAAAGGTACGGGAGAAAGCTTTGACTTACTCAGATGAACAAATCCTTTGCTCTTATATCGTTCGCCCGTATTTCCACTACGTATTGCATCAATGGGCGAAAATTTTCTTATTTTTCTTGTGCAGAAATAGCAGAACAAAGCCACAATAGCCGCAGTACCCAAAGCGCAGATAACATTTATGATCCATTTATTGTCACTTTCAATAATGATGTTCCGGGAAGCATTTTCGATCAGCAGATCGCTGAACGGAAAACTCAGCACAAGTCCGATCGCCGCGCCAACAACAGCTATGACAAGATATTTTGCGATGTAAAGTCCCCTGATGCCGTTGTTTGCAATTCCAATGGCTTTCATCACGCCGATCTCACGGAATTCCCCGCTCATAGTGAAGTTGATTGTAAAATGAAGAATAACCATAGAAATCAGAATAAGGCATATGCTGACAATCAGAACAACAGCAGCTATGAGCATATCCATAAGGTACATCATCTTCATTCCCGAATAGTTCACATTCATGATCGTCTGCAAATCAAGATCATTAAACTTATCCATAAACTCAGTATCTTCTGTATAAACGGAAACGGAAACCATAATGTTTTCATTTTCTGCCTTAAAAAATTCAAAGTCGTTTTCGCTTACAAGAAAACGTGTTACTCCCACCATGTCGGTACCGAACATGGCGTCTTTTGTGTAGCCCTTCAGGATAAATTCCTTTTTTACGCCGTCTGCTTCTATTACGATTTTACAGCCCTCGTAGAAGTCATTTCCATCAGAGTTGAAAATTTCGGCGCTAACGTATATTTCACCGTCATTCACTTGGGTCAGTTCATCGGCGTTCCTGTCAAAAACCTTTGTACCGTTTATGGTAGATATACACATGGTGTTCATGTATTCAAATTTTTCGCCACTGATCGTAACATTTTCAGGATCGATATTAATAAGCTCCGTAATGCTGTAAGTATATCCGTTATCTTCGGCGAAAGCTTCAAAGCTTTCTGTGCTTTTTTCATCTGGCATTACAAATAAATAGTCCGGTACGTTGGCTTTTTCAAAATAGCTGTCCAGTGCAGTCGATATTGTAAACATATTGCTTACACTGCTTGCAATGAACATTGCTGCCATTGTAATAAAAATCCACAGAATGACATTCATGGTCTTTTTTCGTTTCAAATCTTTTTTTAGTATTCGCAGATACATTTTCATACCCCTTTCATTGTTGTGATCTCATTGTAGCATATAAGTTATTAAATAATCCTTAAATCTGATTTATATAAATTTTTATATTCCGTCTTTACTAAACAAGAAAAATATGTTATAATAATAACAAATATATTTTTTCGGAGGTCAACCTATGAGCAATAATTCAGTAAGAACCCGATTTGCTCCCTCTCCTACGGGATACATGCATATCGGAAATCTCAGAACTGCGCTTTATTCCTACCTGCTTGCAAAGGCAAACCAGGGTAAGTTTATTGTCAGAATTGAGGATACGGATCAGGAGCGTTTTGTCGACGGCGCTGTGGACGTTATTCTGAAAACCTTACAGGATACAGGACTCGATTATGACGAGGGTCCGGTTGTCGGAGGAGATCACGGTCCGTACATTCAGAGTGAGCGTAAGGATATTTATAAAAAGTATGCGCAGGAGCTTGTGCAAAAGGGTCACGCATACTACTGCTTCTGCTCTAAGGAACGTCTTGACAGTCTTCATCAGGAGGGCGAGATCGGTGCAGGCTATGACAGACATTGCCGCGATCTGTCCAAAGAGGAGATAGAAAAAAATCTCGCAGAGGGCAAGCCTTATGTTATAAGGCAGAAAATGCCGCTGGAGGGAGTTACAGGCTATGACGACGCTATATTCGGTCATATCGAAACGGAAAACAGCGAGCTTCAGGATCAGATCTTAATGAAAGCCGACGGATTTCCCACATATAATTTCTGCCATATTATTGACGATCACCTTATGGGAATTACTCATGTTGTAAGGGGCAGCGAATATCTTACTTCCACGCCTAAGTATGTACTGCTATATGACGCTTTCGGTTGGGAAAGACCTATATACTGTCATCTTCCGCTTATTATGGGAAAGAATGAGGACGGCTCCGTAAGTAAGCTTTCAAAACGCCACGGTGCGGTAAGCTTTCAGGATCTGGTCAAAAACGGTTATCTGCCTGAGGCTATCGTCAATTATCTTGCGTTTCTGGGCTGGTGTCCTAAGGATACGACGGAGGAATTTTTCACTCTTGCTGAGCTTAAAGAAATTTTCTCCGTTGACGGTATAAGCAAGGCTCCCGCAGTTTTCGACTATGAAAAGCTCGCTTGGTTCAACAGCCATTATATAAAGGAGCTTCCTTTGGATAAGTTTATAGAAATGGCAAAGCCCTACTATAATGAGGAATTACAAGCTTTTGCGGACGACGAAAGACTTGCGGCTATGGTTCAGACCAGAATTTCCGCTCTGCCCGAGGTCAATGAAAAGGCGGCTTTTGCAGTCGGACTTCCCGAGTTCGACAGTCAGCTTTACGTCAATAAGAAGAACAAGACCAATGTGGACATGGCAAGATCGGTTCTTACTGAGGTCATCCCCGCACTTGAAAATTCCGAACAATGGGATAATGACTTCCTGTTTACTTTGTTAAAGGAATTTGCCGCAGAGCAGGAACTTAAAGCGGGCGCGGTAATGTGGATCGTGAGAATTGCCGTATCAGGTATGGCCGTAACTCCCGGCGGAGCAACGGAGCTTATGACGGTGCTGGGCAAGGACGAGGCTCTTTCACGACTGAAAACAAGTCTGTCACGTCTTTAATATCCTAAGGAAAGGACGAAGTAAAATGAGCGAAGAAGTTAAGGAAAATAAATCAAAGAAAGATAAAAAGAACAAGGATTTTGTAAGGCATGAAATACCGCGTCCCGAGTTCCCGAAAAGAGCTATTATCACGGGCGGTATGCCATACGGAAACAAGACCCTGCATTTCGGTCATATCGGAGGAGTTTTTGTTTTTGCGGACGTTTACGCAAGATTTCTCAGAGACAGACTTGGAGACGAAAATGTGATCTTCGTGTCGGGTACCGACTGCTACGGCTCACCTATTGCGGAAAGCTACCGTAAGCTTTGCGCCGAGGAGGGCTTTACAGGCACGATACAGGATTTTGTTGAGAGAAACCACAAGTCGCAGAAGAAAACTCTTGACGATTATATGATAAGCCTGAATATTTTCGGAGCGTCGGGATTGGGCAGAACTGCGGAGATACACAATGAAGTTTCGGACAAGTTTATCCATAAGCTTTACGAAAACGGACATTTGAAAAAAATCAGCACAAAGCAGTTTTACGACGAAAAGGCAGGCTGCTTTCTTAACGGCAGGCAGGTAATAGGCAAGTGCCCCGTTGACGGCTGTCAGTCGGAAAAGGGCTATGCCGACGAGTGCGATCTGGGGCACCAGTATATGCCTGAAAATCTTATAGACCCTAAATCTACGCTTACCGGGGAAACGCCTGTTATGAAAAGCGTTGAGAACTGGTATTTCGATCTGCCTGCGTACAATTCTCTGTTAAAAGAGTATGCGGAGAAAATCTCAAAGCAGAAAAACGTTCGCCCGCTGGTATCAAACACAGTTTCGGAGTTTCTCTGCGATCCTGTTATTCACATAAAAAACGAGCTTTTGGAAAGCTATGAGGAAGTTAAAGACGAGCTTCCCGAGCACGAGTTTATAGAAGAAAAGAAAAAGCCGTCGTTCACTATTAAGTTCGGAAGTCTTGACGAAATGAACAATGCCTGTGCTAAGCTGTCCGCAAAGGGCATAAGATACAGAACAGGCAAGACCCTTGTGCCGTTCAGATTGACGGGCAATATCGAATGGGGAGTAAAAGCTCCCGTTCTGGAAGGAGAAGATCCTCTGACGGTATGGGTGTGGCCCGAATCCCTGTGGGCTCCTATATCATTTACGATCGCCGCATTGGAAAAACAAGGCAGAGATACTGAGGAGTGGAAGGACTTCTGGTGTTCAAAGGACGCACAGGTCTACCAGTTTATCGGAGCAGATAATATTTACTTCTATGGAGTAGCGGAAATGGCTATGTTTATGGCTCTTCAGGAGGGTGAAAACAAAGTCGAGCCCGATGAAGGAGAAATGCAGCTGCCTATTCTCTGCGCTAACAATCATATTCTGTTCCTTGATAAAAAAGCGTCAAGCTCAGGAGCGGTAAAACCTCCTATGGCGGCAGATCTGCTTGATTATTATACGGCAGAACAGCTCAGAATGCATTATCTGGGACTTGGTCTGGGACAGCGCAGTGTAAGCTTCCAGCCCAAGCCGTTAAATCCGCAGGCAAAGCCCGAGGACGCAGACCCTGTTGTTAAGGACGGTTTCCTGCTGTCCAACGTATTCAACAGAATTGTCAGGACCTGTATTTATACCTGTCAGAAATACTATGACGGAGTGATGCCCGTTGGCAAGGTCGATGATGATATTCTCGAGGAGGCTAAAAAGGCGATACTTGATTTTGAAAGATTTATGTACCGTTTTGAGTTCCATAGAGCGACTTATGTGCTGGACAGCTATATCCGTAAGGCTAGCAAGTATATGGCAAGAGAGCTGGGAAATGCAGATAAAGCAGAGAACGACGAACTAAGACGTCACGCTCTTATTCAGATATTCCACACAGTAAGAACGGCGGCAGTTCTTTTGCATTCAATGGCTCCCGAGGGAACTGAAAAAGTACTGGAATATTTACAGCTTGACAGCAGCTTCTGGAGCTGGGATAGGATTTTCGATACGATTTCGGATTTCACAAACGGAAAAGACCATAAGCTGAAATTCTTAGAGCCGCGTGTTGATTTCTTTACAAAGCACCCAAGTCAGTTCACGGCAGAGGAAAACTAAAAAACGAAAAATTTAAATCCGTCTAATAAAAATCCCCTTTTGTCAGACAATGCGGTATAAAAATGTACCGATATAAGTTCTGACAAAAGGGGAAAGTTTTATGCCCAAAGATACTTAAAAAGGACCGGATAGATTTGTATACGTTATCCTCTTATCTGTCCGTTTCCGTTAATAAGATATTTTACGGTAGTCATTTCCTTTAGTCCCATAGGTCCTCTTGCGTGGAGCTTTTGTGTGGAAATTCCTATCTCTGCGCCAAGTCCGAACATTTCGCCGTCGGTGAAACGTGTGGAGCAGTTTACATAGACTGCCGCCGCGTCGATCCTCTTTTGGAATTCCTCCGCGGCAAACAGGCTCTCGGTAACTATACACTCGGAATGCCCCGTTGAATAGGTCTGGATATGCTCTATCGCCTGCGCAAGATCGTCAACTACTCTGATAGAGATTATATAGTCAAGGAACTCAGTAGCATAGTCGTCCTCATCGGCGGGAACTACATTTTCCGCGCCTAATATCTGAGCCGTCATTTCACAGCCGCGTATCTCTACATTGTGCTTGTCAAGTCTCGCTTTAAGTTTAGGCAGGAAGTCCTCTGCAACGTCACTGTGTACAAGACAGCTTTCAACTGCGTTGCACACGGACGGTCTCTGAGTTTTGCCGTTGTCCACAATATCAACCGCCATATTGAGGTCTGCGGTAGAGTCAACATAAACGTGGCAGTTTCCTGTGCCCGTCTCAATAACGGGGACTGTCGCCGACTGTACAACAGCCTTGATAAGCTGTGCTCCTCCTCTTGGTATAAGCAGGTCGATGTACTCATTGGCTTTCATCATATCGAGGGCGATACCTCTGTCGGTGTCCTCAACTAGCTGGATAATGTCGGGATCGAAGCCCGCGCGCTTAACGGCTGTCCTCATAAGCTCGGCAAGCATTTTATTGGAGTTTATAGCCTCTTTGCCGCCTCTGAGAATAACCGCGTTACCGCTCTTGAGACAGAGGATAGCGGCGTCTACCGTAACATTCGGACGAGCCTCGAAGATGATACCGATAACGCCCATAGGCACTCTTACCTGCTGTATCCTCATTCCATTGGGACGAACCGAGCCTGAAACGATCTCTCCGATAGGATCCTCAAGCTTGGCAAGGCTTTCGCAGGCGTTAGCCATGCCCTCGATACGCTTGTCGTTAAGGGCAAGTCTGTCAAGGAGCGACTCGCTCATTTTTCTCATTCTGCCGTTCTCAAGGTCAACAGCATTCGCCTTGATGATATCCTCCTTGCTTGCACGGAGAATATGCGCTATCTCCAGCAAAGCGTCGTTTTTCTGCTCAGTGGAGGCAAAAGCTATCTCGCCCTTGCAAGCCTTTGCGTTTTGTCCTAAAATGTCAATGTAACCCATATTTTTTACTCCTTTCGGTTTATCAGTCAACAAAGTATACCCAATTTTCCTTCTTTTCCTTTATCGGCGGATATTCTCCGTCAGTATAGCCCAGAATGCAGTGACCTATTCCCTCGTAATCTCCGTCTATACCCAGCTTTTTCAGGATCTCCTTTCCCTCAGGACTTTCAAATTCCTCTTTTGCTCTGTGTATCCAACAGCTGCCTATCCCAAGGTCGTGTGCGGCAAGCATAAGGTTTCCCATAACGAGACTGCCGTCGTATACGTGAGTAGGCATATTCTTATCGGCAAGAACTATAAGTACAACAGGCGCACCGTAAAATGGGTCGCCGTCAGACCCCATAATTTTTGCGTTCATAGCTGAAAGTCTGTTCCGCAGTTCTCTGTTGGTCACAGCGACAATAATCGGAGACTGTCTGTTCATACCCGTTGGAGCAAAGCTGCCTGCCTCAGCGATCTGTCTGATAATATCCTCGGGGATCATATCAGGCTTAAATTTTCTGATACTTCTTCTGGTTTTCATTTTTTCGATCATTTCGCTCATAATAGTTCATCCTTTTTATTTTAGAGGTGACCTTAAGGTCATCTCTGAAACTGTGCGGTATTTATACGTTTATGCTTTCTTCGCCATAAACGTAGTTCCAAGCTTGCCCTCCTCAAAGAGCCAATAGAGATTATCGGGATTTTTGCCGTTCATTATGACCATATCAATGCCGTTCTCGGTTGCGATCTCCGCCGCATTTATCTTGGTTATCATTCCGCCTGTTCCGAGACTTGTGCCTGCTCCGCCTGCAAGTTCTCTTATTTTGTCAGTTATCTCATCAACCACAGGAATTAGCTTTGCATTGGAGTCTTGTCTTGGATCGCTGTCGTAAAGTCCGTCAATGTCGGACATTATAATAAGCAGATCCGCATGAGCAAGGGAGGCTACCGTTGCGGCAAGGCTGTCGTTCTCGCCCACTTCAAGCTCCAGCTCGTCGATAGCTACCGTGTCATTTTCGTTGACAATGGGGATAACTCCATGAGCGACGATAGTTTCAAGAGCATTCTGAACATTTCTCCGTCTGTCCTCTAAAAGCACATATTTTGTAAGGAGCATTTGTGCCACGTTTATGCTGTAATCGGCAAAAAGCTTGTCGTAAAGATACATCAGCTCGCATTGTCCCACAGCGGCGCAGCATTGCTTTGTAGGTGTGTCCTTCGGGCGTTCCTGCAATCCAAGCTTAGCCATTCCCAGACCGATAGAGCCGCTGGACACCAGTATTACCTCGTGACCCGCATTCTGCAAGTCAGCAAGATTTTTAACAAGCCCCTCAACACGTCTGATATTAAGTCTGCCCGTTCTGTGGGTAAGCGTCGAAGTACCCAGCTTTACGACTATTCTTTTTTTAGATTTGAAATCCATTTTAATTCCTCGTTTCGTTTTTTCTTATTTTCCTTATAAGAGGTATTTTTACAGGAGTTATTTACCTCGGCAGTTCTTCCCCCATTATAGTGGAATACAAAGCTTTCATACGATTGTAAACAAAGTCAAGAAACTCGCCGTCCCTTGCCATTATGTAAAGCTCGTCGGGTGTGACAAGACGGAAATTCACCGTTTCGCCATCCTGCAAGGTAATGTCTTTTTCGGAAAAATCTCCTTTATACAAATAAAAATCGTGCAGACAGCCCGAGGGAGTTCTCACTATGGTTCCGCAGTAAGCAAGCTCGTCCTCACGAACCTTTAGTCCCGTTTCTTCGGAAAGCTCTCTTACCGCCCCCTGCAATGAGGTTTCTCCCGCTGTGACAGAACCGCCGGAGATCTCCCACTTTCCGCCGAAGGGTTTGTCGGGGTGCCGTTTTGTGATAAGAATTTTTCCGTCTTTATTTACGGACATAATATTTACAACGATATGAAATTCTCCCTCCGGGAGCTTCTCGCCTCTTATGTGAGTTTTTCCCAGAGATATGCGGTTTCTGTCGTATATATCCCATAATTCGGGCATTGTGATCGCCTCCTGATGTGCAAAGGGAAGTCCTTGACAAATATTTATCTGTGTGATATAATATGTATAGATAAAAGGGTACTGCACAAAGCCCAGGTGGCTTGCGGTTCTCCCTTAATTGTTGATGTTAAAGAAACACCGTCAATTTTGGTCGATTGGGCGGTGTTTCTTTTTTGTATATTTGCCTAAGAAACTAAGTATTACTTTTTCTTGAAAATGTCGTAACACAAAGCAATAACTCCGATTATCACAGTTGCGAATAAAAACATATCCGAATATGTAACCATTGTTATCACCTCCCTTTCGGGAGAAACCGCCTGTTTGCTGACGCAAGTTTCCGCCAGTGTACAGTACCCGTAATAAGTATATCATAGTTACCGTTCTTTGTCAATCAACGGAAATCGGACGCTTTTCTGCCGCTATAGTTCCGAACACAGCTCAAATGAATGTGTTATAACCGAAAATACTGAACATATTGCGTTGCCCTCGGATTGCTGCAATATTTCTTTTTTATCTAAATCCCGTTTTCAATTATGTCAGCCGCACCCTGCAATCCGATTTTTCTTAGCTCATCAAGGAAATTCTGCGTGTTTTTGCACTCTAAACGGCTGAAACATCTGACGATCTCCGCCATAGTATCATATCCGTATTTTTGATAAACCTGATAAAACAAAACTGTTCCTTTATCATGCACTCCGGCGGAACGAGAACCGTCAGCAGTCTTTATGGCGGGCAGTTTGTCATATTGTTTTATCTTCGGCTTTAAAATATTATCGAAAAGAGCCGTATTATTCTTGTATAGCGCAAACAGCAGAGCCGACCAGTCCGCAGTAGTTTCGTTCAGCCAGTCCTCCCAGCTGCCGCAGTCTGCTCCGCTGCACCATATGTGGGCGGTTTCGTGGGCGAAAAGATATGTGCGTTTAAATTCGTCGTTTTCCGGAGATACGCACCACATCAGATCTTTTCTCCTGTAAGCTCCGCCTGTTTTAATATATGGATATGCGCATACTACGTCCAGCTTTGAAATTTCTTTTTTGTCAAATAATAATTCATTGTAGTACTGTATAATTTCGTTATATGTATCGACGCATTTCTGCGCTGAGTCTTTTACACTTTCATCAATAAAGTAAATATCCATGTGAGAACTTGAAACCGTCTGCAATTTGTCTTTGGCATAAGCTGCGATGTTATATCCGTCAAATCCCTTATTGCCATATATCCAGACGTCGTTTTTTTCATCATATTCCGCCTTGACTATAAACCACTTGTGCCCGTTTTTTACTATTACCTTATCCGCAGAAATATCAACAGACAGATCCTCGGGAAACCAGACGGAATACCAGCTCAGAGAGACAAAATCCTTAGTGATCTCATTATGCCAGTTCTTTTTGTTTGCTTCGTCAAAATGTATGCTTCCGCTGTATTTAATATAAACCTCCGACATAGGAGCGCTGCCCGTTACTGTGATTTTCCGGGACAAAGGTCTGAACATCGGTTCAAAAACCTCTGATTCGGAAAAAGATATATCATTGTCAGGAGAAGTTATTGATGAAATGTTCAGATCATTATTCAGAATAAAGGACAATTCCTTTGTATTCCCATTATCAAATTCAATATGCGCCTCAGCTTCAAATGAATCATCAAATAACTCCAGTGTTACCGTCATTGCTCCGTTAGTGTTCATTTTAATAGTCCTCCTTGCTATTTATGTTATTCACCACATTCTGCGGCTTTCCCTCTATCCATTTAGAGAGGTTTTCCGCCACAACGCCCAGAAGTCTTTCCCTCGTCTGCTTAGGAGCCCACGCTATATGGGGAGTGATAGTGCAGTTCTTTGCGTTTCTCAGCGGACAGTCCTCACGCATAGGCTCAAGGGTAAGTACGTCTATTCCTGCACCCGCTATAATACCGCTGTTGAGTGCGTCGGCTAAGTCCTGCTCGTTCATAATTCCGCCCCTTGCCGTGTTGACAAAGTAAGCTGTTTTCTTCATTTTGGCAAGGGTATCTTTATTAATGATCTCCCTTGTACCCTCGTTCAGCGGACAATGCATTGTCACCACATCGGAGCATTCCAGCAGTTCATCAAGGCTCACCGCCCTTATCGGAGCTTTTACCTTTTCAGGTGAACGCGTATATGCAAGTACGTTCATACCGAACACCACCGCGATCTCAGCCACTCGCTTTCCAATGTCTCCGTAGCCGATAATGCCTATGGTCATTCCTGTCAGCTCGTATGTGGGAATGTAAAAGTATGTGAAAAGCTTGTAGTTCACCCAGTCGCCGTTATCCACCGTGTCGGCGTACTCTCTTATTTTATTGAAATGGTTGAGTATAAGCGCAAAGGTATGCTGAGCAACCGAGTTAGTCGAATACGCCGGAACATTGCAAACGACCGCTCCACGTCTGCTTGCCGCATCTAAATCAACATTGTTATAGCCCGTAGCGAAAAGTCCCACATATTTCAGATTGGGACATTTTGCAAAAACTTCCGCTGTGATAAGACATTTATTGCAGATAACTGCGTCGGCACAGCCTATCTTATCTGCTACTTCATCGTTAGGCGTGTAACCGTAAACCGATGTTTCTCCCAAAGAGGATATACCCTCCAAAGAAACATCTCCGCCTCTCGCTACGGTTTCGGAATCTAAAATCACTATCTTCATAACAAATCTCCTGTGTTTTAAATGACATTATATGCAATACGGCGGAAATTGTCCGCCGTAGAATAATTTATTCAAAATCATCAAAGTCATCGTCTTTTCCGTCCGCCGCAGCGGGAGCTTTTTGGGCAGACTTCTGTTTTTTACTGAATCTGTAGGAAAATACTCCCGAGCATATAAGCAGTACTACCTCCGCCGCAAACAAACAGCCGATAACGGCATTTGCCGTGCATATCTGAGTAACAAATGTAAGATCCACCGCCAACAGAAGCAGCAGATAATGTACGGCTCCCTTTCTTGCATATTGCGTAAGATAAACTATCGTTGCGATTATGCAGAAAATCAAGTGTATGTTCATAGGCAATGGCGCATATACATTCTGCATAGCCGTTGTATCCTGTGATAAAATTTCGATCATAGTCAATCATCTCCATTTATATGTCAATAATGTTATATTTTACTGTTGGCGGAAAATACATCCGCGACTTCACTGATAGTAATATACGAGCATGGATCTATCTCATGAACAATATTTTTCATTTTGGTGACCTGAAAACGGTTAACTATAAAGTATACCATTTCCTTTTCCTTACCCGAATAACCGCCTCTTGCTTCAAGCCTTGTTGTACCTGTTTCAAATTCATCGGATAAAGCCTTGCATATCTTATCCGCTTCTGCTGTAATTATAATTGCACACTTGGCTCTGTCAACACCGTCAACTATGAAATCCACAGTTTTCAGTGCTGCCGCATAGGTCACTATTGAGTACAGAGGAAGTATCCAGCTTTCTATTACAAATCCGCATATTATGTAAAGTGCAATGTTATACGCCATTACGAACGTGCCTACGGTTACTCCTATGCGTTTTGCAAAGATCACAGCCATTACTTCAATACCGTCCATTGCTCCGCCGAAACGTATTGCAATTCCGCTGCCCAAACCTGAAATAAGCCCGCCGAACAAAGCGCACAGCAGCAGATCCGTTCCCGCCAGAGGAGACGCCATACTTACATCAATAGGGAGAATATCCGTTATCAGCCAAGCGGAAACGGAGTATACACCTACAGTATATATAGCATAGCTGGTGAATAAGGCTCCCTGTTTTTTCAGACCATACAAAAACAGTGGTACGTTAAGAACCAACAGGAAAACAGACAGCGATAAATATTCCGGCGTGATCTGCGAAAGCAGCATTGAAGTGCCGGAAATACCGCTGTCATACAGCTTGACAGGCGCAAGGAATACGGTAACGCCGAAAGCATTGATTATTCCCGCAACGGTAAGCATAATAATATTGATCAGTTTGATGTTTTTTAATTGTTTAAGCATAATTCTCCGTTCTTTATCAGGTTCAATGTTGTTAATCAAAATAAAATATAGTAAAAACAAACGGTCTGTAATTATTATAACACAAAGACCTTTGAATTTCAAGACGTAATACTATTATAAATTTAAAAAGTTGAAAATATTCGGTTTTTATGCTATAATATTCACATCATTTCAGATCCAAGAAATATTAATAATATGTAAACTTTTCCTTTTGCAACCACACGTTGACAAAAAGCAAATTCTGATTGGTTGATTATTTTAATTAAGATGATATAATAATAACAAGATCAGAAATGAGAATATTGACTATTCAAAGGAGGAATATTAACATTGGCTTTTTCAGACAAGCTTAAGTATATAAGGAATGACCTGAGACTGTCTCAGGACGAATTGGCAGGACGATTGGGCGTCAGCAGACAAAGCATATCCAAATGGGAATCAGGGGCGGCATATCCTGAGATAGATAAGCTTATAATGATAAGCAACTTTTTTGAGGTGTCCATAGATTATCTTCTGAAGGACAGCTATGCGGCTGACGGAATATCGGCGGAGACTGTAGACAGAACGGTGCTTAAATTTCTGGCGTCGTCAGCTGACATGGAGAATATCTCCAACCGCTTGGTGGACATTGCCGAGGACGGAGAGATCGACACCAAGGAGATGAAAGAGATAGAACAGATAGCAGCCAAGCTGGACGGTGTAGTTGAGAATATACGCAAGGTCCAGAACCTGGTGAGGACTTAAAGGGTGCTGAAAAATATAAATTTATAAATTTGGGGAGGATTGACTTATGACCAACGCAGCTTACAGGGGAAATAAAAAAGGGTTTACTTTAGTTGAACTTATAGTTGTTATCGCAATTATAGGCATTCTCGCGGCAATACTTGTTCCGTCAATGATGGATCATGTAAAAAAATCGAGATTGCAGACAGCCAATTCAAATGCAAAAACGGCATATACCGCAGCTGTTGCATACATTGCGGAACAGGAGACAATGGGTAACAGTGTTTCAACTTTGTTTGGCTCCACAGGAAAATTCAATGCAGGATACATAAAAGTCAGGGCGTCTGCGCTTAACGAGGGAGATCAGCAGGTGGCGAACGCACTTCTGCAAAACGGAAAGGAAGCGGGATATTTCAACATTTCCTACACGACCTTGTTAAACGGAAACAGATCGGTAGTAGCACATTGGCAGAAAACCACCTCAGATGATATTATGGGACAGTATCCCGATCCGATAAAATGGTCAAAATGGAAATCCGGTCACAACGGCTGGTCAATAATGACATATGTTTCGCCGGGATAATTACTTTCAAGAAATTTATAAGAAATTAAAGGGTGCTGAAAAATAGGGTTACAGGGAGAAAAATTCGGGGTAGATAATATAAACCAATTACAAATTTCATACATCAATCCACTAAAAAAGCAAGCTGGCACGAAAAATGTCGGCTTGCATTTTGTTTTAGTAAATATTATTGTTCGGTATCAAGAATATATCTTGCGCCATGCTATAGCTGCTTTGTATATCAGCTTAATTAAAGTATACTCCTCTCAAATTTTGCCGTAAGCGTTAAATTCCCCTTTACGGTCAGCTCAATTTCAGGACTGTCGCTGCAAAGCTCACCTTTACTGTCGTACCAGCCCGTGAAAATATATCCGTTTTCGGGAACAGCTCTTACCATAAGCGTACAGCCGTCAAAATACGTTCCGCTGAAATTTGCTCCGATTTGGCTTCCGTTAAGGAAAATAGTTCCTTTTTCTGCTTTCTCGGGACGTAAAATGATTTTTCGTCTTGCGCTTAAACTAAATTCCTTTTCAAGAAGCTTGGTTATTCTTTCCGGGCGCGCGTAGAAGAAATCACTCATTCGCTGAAGCATTGGATCAGCGGCGTTTTCAGTATTAGCCCAAGTTGGAAAACGCTTGTAATAGCTGTCTAACTCGCCGTAGTAAACCGATTTATATTCTGCAAGATATCCCTTATATCTGCCGTACTCGAAGGACACATTGCGCATATCCATAAGTGCAGTAATAAATTTCTGTCTGAATTCATCGTTCTTCAGCAGACTGTTTATCATTCCGCCCAGTGTAGATTCTTTTTTTGTTTCAAGATAGGTAAACGTATCTGTCTCGTCTGAATTGGTATTATAGTGATTTGCGGAGGATTCTGTGTCAAACAGGAAAAATCGCCAACGTCCGTCGGCATAGGGATTGTCCGTCTGTACCTGTCTGACCTTCCAGCAGCCGTAGTTGTTCTGGGGCCAGTCATCGTTGAATATGTAGCATTCCACAGCTATATATTCCGCAAAGTTATCCATATCCATAAGGCTTTCCGCTTTTCGGTAGTTTTTTTCAACGGACATGTCGTTCTGTATTATGAAATCGTGCATTTCGCAGAAATCCTCATAGTCCTCCGATGTTCCGATATCAAGCGCATCGCTTTTTACTGCCGCCACATCGGTTTTTACGACCCCGTAATGGTCTGCAAAATATTCTTCGGAATAATCCTCCTGCAAGGTGTAAAGCCCCCAGTATTCACCGTCTATAAACAGTATGCAGGCTCTGCCTGTCTGTGTAGCGGGTCTTTTTTCGCTGACCATGTTCTGTATCATTGTGTCTTTGAATTTGGAGTAATTAGCGTCGTTTCCGCCGTTGCGGAGAACGATAGTCTTAAAGCTGTCCATTATATTTCCGCTGCTGTCGGTAAGACCCTCCCAGAATTCATAATCAAAAGAGCTTTTACCGTAGTCGCTGCGAGCGTAAAAACGGAAAGATTTCTGATAATCCGCCCTTGACCAGCCACCCTGGATACGCATTCCCGCATCCTGCGAAAGCTTCAGACTGCCGTCGCTTTCAAAAAATTCTATATAACATTCACGCTCCCATTCCCTGCCCTTTTGATTGTAGTTTGCGGGAATTGAACCGTTATAATAGTGATTGGGATGATCTGCGGCATATTCTTGGTACACATCTCCAGTGCAGTATATACCCGTTTGCTCGTCATAAAGGTTTTTCGGATCGGTGACTATTGAAATAACTGGGAGATCGTTGTGATCCGATGTTGAAAGTCCCACAAAGTATGCTGCCGTAGAAACCTTTCCGTATTTTCCGTCTTCGCTTTTTGCACAGGCTCTGACAACTGTACCCTTGTCAACGTTCTCGTCCTTTGGTGCGGATACATTGCCCTCTCGGTAATCAAGCTGGATCTTCATGGGATCATAAGCGGATAACGTATTGGGTTCGCCGTTCCTGTCGGTAATGATGAACGCCCCTGTATATTCAATTCGCGTATCCGAGCTTGTGGGATCTGTACCGTCAAGAGTATAGTAGACGGTCTGACCCTCGGTCGCATAAATTTCCAGTTCAAACTCATCAGCGTAAAAGCCGGCAGTATGACTGAATTCGGGTGTGCAGCCAATGATCTCGTTACTGTTTGCAAGCAAGGGAGTAGGCGTTGACACATACATTTCACCGTCGGAATTTTTAGAATAGCTGTTGCCCTTTTCAATTTTGCAAACCGATATTGTTTCGCAGACTGAAAATCCATAGTCCAGTTCAATTTCGCTGTCTTCCGCTTTAGGAATACTGAACCCGACTTTTGGTACATCTGCGGATATTTCATTTTTTGAGCAGTATACCAGCAGATATTCTCCGCTTTTTATCGTATGATCGCCTAAAGCCTGCTGTTCTCCGCCGTTCATCCTCAAAGAGAAGCCCTTAAGAGAAATATCTTTATCGGTAGGATTATAAAGCTCGATCCAGTCACAAAGATCTCCGTTAATGTCGGTTACTTCCGCAGCGGCAGGACTTTCTCCGTCATTTGCGGAGCATATTTCATTTATAATTATTTCCGGCGGCTTAAGAAAGTACACAGCAGCAATGACGCCTGCGGCGAGTATAAAAAACAGGGCGCATAGTGACAGAGTTTTTGCTTTTCTGACAGACATTGCGAGCAAATTTTTCCACCTCCCAACAATGCAGAATTTCTGAACATATACACTATTATTATACAGAATCAGTGCCGCATTGTCAACGTCTTTTTAAAGTAATTTCAAATAAAGAAAAAACGGCGCGTAAACTGACAGTCCATGCGCCTATGTTTGATATGTTTAATAACAAAAATCCGCATTCTCTGAACGGAATGCGGATAGATTTACGGTATTATTTTACTCATCTGATTTAATGCACTTGTCAGCGTCGCGTACGATATCGGAAAGCGTTATTTTTTTCATTTCATTTTCCATAGCTGCCTGCACCTGTAAAAGTCTTCCGTCAAGAATATTATGGATATTTTTCCCTACAGGACACTCAGAATTGGGATTCTTATGAAAATGAAACAACTCACCGTTATCTACACACTCTACGGCATTGTAAACGTCCAGAGCCGTGATCTCTTCAAGCGGCTTGGCAATCGAAGCGCCGCCGCTGCCTCTTGCAACATTAATAAGACCTGCCGACTTAAGCTGTGAAAGCAGCCGTCTTATGATTACCGGATTGACGTTTACACTGCCTGCAAGAAAATCGCTTGTGATTTTGTACTGTCCCTCAAAAGCGCGTATACACGTTAAAATATGTATCGCTATTGTAAACCTGCTTGAAATCTGCATACTATCAATTCCTTTAATCAAAACTGAAGTCATTATATCACATTTTAGATGTAATGTCAACTATTACATTAATCAAATTACAATGCCGTTAAATCAGACTTTCGCCGGAAAGCTTATCTAACGAAAGCGTTGCTATACCGTTCAGACTTTCATCAGCACGCTTGCCGGCTATATAATCGAAATAGCCCTGACAGGCTATCATTGCGCCGTTGTCTCCGCAATATTTAAGTTCGGGCATATAAAGCCTGTAACCCCGCTTTTCACATTCCTCCCGAAGCTTTTCCCTTACGCCTGAGTTGGCGGATACTCCGCCTGCAAGGGCTATCGTGGTGTAACCTAAGTTTTGTGCCGCAAGCATAGTTTTTTCCGCAAGAGTTTCAGCGACTGTTTTCTGAAAGCTTGCCGCCATATTCTCTCGGTTGATTTTTTCACCCTTCTGTTCCGCATTGTGTACGGCGTTTATTACTGCCGTTTTAAGTCCCGAAAAGCTGAGATCATACTCCGAACCCTGTACCTTCGGCTTGGGCAGTCTATATGCGTCGGGATCGCCCAGCTTTGCCGCCGCGTCAATGAATTTTCCGCCGGGGTACTCATACCCGAGCGTTCTTGCCGCCTTGTCAAAGCATTCCCCCGCCGCGTCGTCTCGGGTACGTCCGACAACGTGATATTTCGTATAATCCTTTACCTCCACTATGTGGGAATGTCCCCCCGATGCAACAAGGCACAGATAAGGCGGTTTAAGCTCGGGGTGTGAGATATAGTTTGAAGCTATATGCCCCGCAATATGGTGAACGGGCACAAGAGGCTTTTTTGCGCTCATTGCAAGTCCTTTGGCAAAGCTTACGCCTACAAGGAGCGCACCGATAAGTCCCGGAGCGTAAGTGACTGCAACAGCCTCTATATCGTCCATGGTACAGCCCGCCTCGTCCAGCGCCGCCTGCGCTACCCACGAAATATTTTCCGCGTGACGGCGTGAGGCGATTTCTGGGACAACTCCGCCGTAAAGCTTATGCTCGTCTATTTGACTTGCCACTATATTTGAAAGTACAAGCTTTCCGTCCTCCACGACAGAGCAGGCTGTCTCGTCGCAAGAGCTTTCTATTCCAAGTATTTTCATCTATATTTCCTCCAAATCATTAAAACCACATTGCCTTTTCATCTCTGAACTGCGGTACATTACCATTTTTATAGGGATCGTATCGGTTTACATTACAGCCGAATTCTTTCAGGCAGGAAATTTTATTATCCTCAGTCCATTCAATGAGAGACATTCCCTCAAAGGCGTCAACATTCCCGCCGTTCATTGTGTTTTTGAAATACCATTCCACTACGGTCTGATTTTCCTTGTGGAAAAACTGTCTTATATCCCATTGCAGGACTGTTCCTCGGTTGTTCCATTCGTCAAACCATATCCTGATCTTTTCCGCTCCCTTATACTCGGGACCCCAGCTTTCCGCATAGACCGCATTTTCGGAAAATATGTCCGTTATGCCCAGATCCTCTTTTTTCAGCCACATATCAAACCAAAGCTTTATAATTTTTTCACGTTTATACATAATCTCCGCCTTTCTGTGTTCAGTCCAATCCGTAAATTCTCATCATTTCCGCGGAATTTCCTCCGTCCTTGGTACGCACATACAGCGGATTTTCTATCTGGATAAAATTACTTCCGCCCTTTTTGCCCTCGACTAATATCAGCCACGGCGGACATTCGGGATTTTTATGTACCGTCCTCATTCGCTTTGGCTCGATACCGTTTTTACGCATTGCGGTAATTATGTCGCACAGCCTTTCGGGACGATTGCAGATACAAAGTCTGCCGCCGAATTTAAGGTTCTTCTTAGCGGCGGCGCATACGTCGTCCACAGTACACATCATTTCGTGCCGCGCTATGGATACCGCCTCGCTGTTGTTTTTCGCTCCCGTATTGTTGATCTTATAGGGAGGGTTGCAGGTGATAAGATCAAGCTCCTTATCGCTTTTCCATTCCTTTAAGTCGGTGAGCACTGGAGTTATATTTGAAATTCCAGAACGTTCAAGGGAAATTTTAAGCTGTTCGTGTGCTTTCTCCTGAATTTCCGGAGCATATATGTGTTTAGGCTGATAGAATTTCTGCAAAAGCAGAGCGATTATGCCGCTGCCCGTACAAAAATCGGCGCACATATCCTTGTGTCTTGCGTGTGCAAAATCAGCAAGCAGAAATGCGTCCGTACCGAAACGGTGCTCGGTTGAAATGCATATTTCAACGGGATTTCCGTTAATATCGCCCAGCGATTCAAAGGTGAAATCAGTGTATGTCATAGGCTTATTCGTTCCTTTTTATCTGATGATTATAGTTCGGCGTCGAAAACAACATTTTTAGTACTGTCCCAAAAGCTACAGAAAATTTTCTTGTTCGAACCAACTTCTTCTCTTAAATATTTAATATCAAGCTTCCTTGCTTCAAATAAGCAAGCACCGCTCCATTCGTCATTGAATGATGTACACACAGCAAATTTTTCATTTCGGAGTATTCCCTTTAAATCGCTGAGGAACTCCTCATACTCTCCGAATACATTGCCGTAGTGAGAGTGCCATTTTCCGAAAAACATCGTTATTTCATCGGTAATATCTATCAAAAGCTGTTGTTCCGCCTGATTTGTCAAGCAAATATATTTATATTCCCCACCGCTGTTTTGATCGTGTCCTTCGCCCTGAGAAATAACTGACTGCGGCGCATACTCTTTTACGATACCGAGTATTTCCGTTGCTTTTCCGAATGGGTCATATTCCTCGTAATAATTGTCCATTATGTCATCTCCCGAAAGCCGTTTTGTCTTTTATTCGCTTGATTTTCTCGATTTCAGACCAGACGTCATTTGCCCAGCCGGGACTTTTATCATTTATAAGCGCAACCTTAAAGCCGTAAGTTTTACCATTTTGCAAAACAGACATGTCGTCGTCGACGTGCAGATCAATTCTGTATTTTGAGGGGTATTTAGACGGCATTGCCTCGGCTCTGCCGTTTTGTACTTCGCGGTAATGACGGTCTCCGTTGACTACCTCGTCGATTTTTATTCCGTAACACCTGAACAATGCTGTAATGTACCTCGGAGTTCGGAAAGAAGTAGTATATATCCAAAGCTCTATGCCGTTTTCCCTGATTTTTTGCAGCAGTTCTACCGTGCCCGTGCGAAGTCTCTCCTTAAAAATTTTATCCAGAGGGAATGCTAATTTTTTCTCCGTATCATACTTTTCGGGATCGACAAATAATGTATCGTCCAGATCAAAAAAGACTGTCAATATAATCACCTCGCATGATGTTTTTTCACCATTATCAAAGCGTTCTCTGTCGGAGCTGAGTAAAAATTCTTACGCGTACCTTTCTGCTCAAAGCCCATATTTATATATAGGGAGATCGCCGCAGTATTGGACTCCCGTACCTCCAAAAACCAGTCTGCCTCATTGGGAATATCCTTATAAGCTTCAGAAAAAAGAGCCTTTGCGATACCTTTTCGGCGGAAACGTTCAGACACGGCTATATTGTTTACCTCAACCTCTCCCGCAATATACCAAAGGCTTAAAAATCCCGCAGGCTCGCCGTCAAGGTACGCTAAATAAGTGTAGTCGTGAGGGTTTGATATTTGTCTGAAATAGGTTTCCACGCTCCAAACCTCAGCAAGATTCTCTTTTGCTATTGCGGCAACGATCTTGTAGTTTTCCTCTGTCATAGGTAAGATCTTTATACCGCTCACGCTTTTTCTCCTATAAGGCAGTAGGCTCTGCCCTCCTTAAGAATTTTCACCTTTACGTTTACAAGACCGTTTCCCCTTGCAAGCCTTCTTAATTCGCTTGGAGTAAACTTATCAAATCCCGTATCGCAGTAGGGGAGCTTATCAAGATAGTCCTTTGAATAAAATGCGCATATAAAGTTTCCGCCGCTTTTCAGCACTCTGAGTATCTCCTCGAAAGCCTTAGACATATCGCCCCAGAAATATACTGTATTGACGGTATAGACCGTATCGAAAAAATTGCCGTTATAGGGAAGCTCGGTAACGCTCGCCTGAGAAAGCATAATTTTATTCAGCGTTACTCCGTCGGTATTTTTTTGCATAGCTTTTTCCACCATATCAGCGGAAATATCAATGCCGTAAAGCTTTGAGTCAAGCTTTTTGGACAGCTTTGACAGCATATACCCGTTGCCGAAACCGATGTCGAGAATTCTTGCGCCATTGTCCTTACAGACAAATCTTTCAACCGCTCTGTAATGATCGCTATTAAAAATATTCATAAATGCCGTGGAAAGCGTCCCGCCTATTCCTGTGGGTACTGCGAACTGTTCGCCTATGTATTCTTTTAATGACATTATGTGCCTCCTATTCGTTTCTCTATATATGTGTTGCGCGAAAGACCGTTTTCCAGCGCATATTTATAAAACTCTTCTGCCTTTGTTAAACAGCCTGTGTCGATCAATGCGTTGATAACAGCACAGACCGCCACATTCGCTCTGTTTCCTGCTGAACGGGGAGAATTCAGCCTTTGCCATTCTCCGTAGCAATAATTGCTTTTGTTATCAGGCTTTGAAAGGTCTTTGCATATATTTGTTATCTTCGGAATACCCTGCATTCCGAAGACCGTCATAAGCTGAGAATGATTAATAAGAAAATAAAATTCATACTGCTCGGAGTTTTTTACCTGCTGTAAAAATTTATAGCTTTCATTCATTGCAAAATTTAAATTCATTGTGCCGCATTTAAATTGCTTATGTCTTGATAATGCCGCTCTGTGAGCCTCAAATGCTATATACTCGTTTTCATCGGTAACGATCTGATTTTTCTCACAGGCATACCGATACAGATCGTACCAGAGATCATTATATCCGCCAAGCTGCAAAGTAAATTTCTGACTTGAATCGCATACGCACCAGAATAGATACGGCGCAGACATCGTTTTCAGGTGTTCCGAAAATCTTATGTGATTTTTATATAGATTTTCACTGTCTCTCATCAGCGCATACAGATCTGAAATGTTCCACATGATCCAAGCAATATCTTCACCGTCGGAAAATTCTCCGCTGTCCAGAGCGTTCTCAAAAAAATCAAGAGCTCGTTTGTCCGCTTCGTGTTTTTCTTCCGAGCCGTAATCATTACGCTGACCGCATAAGCGGATTTCCAAAGCCTGTGTGCGAAAATTTTCCGTAATCATTTCTTTTCCTCCAATAATTTTCCGTATAGATCTCCCTTGGAAAATCCCGTAGCTTTCGCTATCTGCTTACAGGCGTCCGCTCCGCGCATTCCCTTTTCCACAAGAGCCTTGACCTGTTCAAGCGCCTGCTCCAATGTCTCTGCGGGAGCAAGACTTTCTTCGTCCGCGCCCTCTATTACTAGGACAAATTCTCCCTTGGGCTTATTTTCTGAATAAAACTCCACCGCCTGCGATATTGTAGTACGCCTGACCTCCTCGTGTATCTTAGTCAGCTCCCTGCAAAGGGAAATTTTTCTGTCCCCTAAATACTCCAGCATATCCTCAAGGGTATTTAACAGCTTGTGAGGAGCCTCGTAAAAGATCAGCGTATTCGTGCAGTTCTTTACTGCCGCTAAATGCTCAAATCGCTGTTTTTTTGTCACCGACAAAAATCCCTCGAACTGAAAACGCGAGGTTGCAAGCCCGCTTATTGCAAGGGCTGACACAACAGCCGACGGTCCGGGAACTACCTCTACACATACTCCGTTTTCGGCGCACAGCCTGACCAGAAGTTCTCCCGGGTCTGAAATACACGGCATACCCGCGTCAGTTACAATAGCAGCTTTTTCTCCTGCAAGGATGCGGTTTAATATCTGCTCTCCTGTCTGCTTTGCGTTATGCTCGTGGTAGCTGATAAGCGGCTTTTTTATTTCAAAATAGTTCAACAGCTTTGAAGTAACTCTTGTATCCTCAGCGCAGATAAAATCCACGTTTTCAAGAGTTTCTACAGCTCGGTAGGTCATATCGCCAAGATTGCCGATAGGAGTTCCCACTACAAATAATTTTCCCATATTATCACCAAACAAATTCTCCGTTTATCATTACCTTTTCGGGACTTGACGTTACCTCAAAGGGATTTTGCTTAAACAGGACCATATCTCCGTCCTTGCCCGTTTCTATTGAGCCTACTCTGTCTGAGATCCCTCCGATCTGCGCGGGGATTTTTGTTACGGCTTTTAATCCGTCGTAAAAGCTCAGACCGTTTTTTATACATATCCCCACAGAGATCGGAAGATACTCGATAGGAACTTCCGAATGATCTGTGCAGATCGCGGTATCAATACCGTGCTTTGTCATGACTGCCGCATTTGCCGGGGAAAGGTTTGCCATTTCGGGCTTGCAGCGATCGCAGATAATAGGACCGACTATTGCAGAGCATTTCTCATCTGAAAGCTCGCCTGCAATAAGATGACCGTCCGTACAATGGACAAGCGTATAATCGAGTCCGAATTCTTGGGCGATCCTCACAGCGGTAAAAATATCGTTCGCCTTGTGACAATGGAAATGTGCTTTGATCTCCCTTTTCAAAAGAGGTATCAGCGCTTCGGATTTTATGTCAAAATCGGGCATATCCTCCTCGCTTTCGGCTCTTTCTTTGTCCTCCGTATAACGCTTTGCCTTGAAAAGATTTTCCCTGATAATGCTAGCCACCGCCATTCTTGTGCAGGGGGACTGCTCCTTATCCATATAAGTAAGCTTAGGGTTTTCGCCCATAGAGAATTTCATACCCACGTTTTTAATAATCATTTTGTCGATACGGATACCGTTTGTTTTGACAGCATAGATTTCCCCCGCAATAGGATTTGTCGACCCCGGAGAAATAAACACGCTTGTTACTCCCGATTTTCTTGCCTGTTCAAAGGAGTAGTCCATAGGGTTGATACCGTCGATTATTCTAAGCTGAGGAGTAACGGGGTCGAATTCCTCGTTCAAGTCCTCGCCCTCTATTCCTATGCCGCTTGTGGTAAGTCCCAGATGAGTATGAGCGTCGATAAAGCCCGGGTAGACCGTCATACCCTGCGCGTCAAAGCAGTCCTCGGCTTGTATGTTATCGGGAGCGCCCTCTCCCACGGCAGTGATCTTTCCGTTTTCTGATGTAATATAGCCGTTTTTGATAATTGTATCTGTATCGTTCATTGTATAGATTTTTGCGTTGATAATAGTCATTGCTGTTCCTTTCTCTGATTGCATTTTTCCTGACATCATTGTAGGTGCGGAAATTATCCGTAGGAGCTTGCCGACGCCGTTACGCCCGAGAGCCCCTATTGTATTTCCGTGAGCCGTCTTTCTGATTATTCGTTTTAGAATTTTTTCTGCGCGCCGCCTTGTGGGGACTTCTCATTTTGGGGATTTCGCCTCTGCGGAGGCGACGTGGGCTCTGCCCATCGACCCCGCAAGCCCTCCGGCGGCGGGCTTGACCCTCCGCTTTTTAACTCACGTCATAGTTTCTGCGTAGCTTTTCATTTTGTTCCGCTGAGCAGGTTTTTCTGTTTTTTTATTTTCCTGTTGAACCGAAACCGCCTGCGCCTCTTTCCGTATCCGAAAGCTCCTTCGCTTCTTCTACTTCAGGCGTGAATATCGGAGTTATCACAAGCTGGGCTATTCTGTTCCCGTGATTTATTGTATAGTCGTTCCGACTATGATTATGGAGTACGACTACTATTTCTCCGCGGTAATCCCAATCCACTACACCCACGCAATTAGCGGGAGCAAGTCCCAGTTTACACGCCAAAGAACTTCTTGCATAGATCAGCAGAACCGCGTCCTTTGTTCCCTCAAGCTCCAGACTGACGCCTATTGGTATTTTTTCTGTTTCTCCCGCCTTGACTGTAACAGGCTCGTCCAGACAGGCGCAAAGGTCGTAGCCTGCGCTGTACTCCGTTTGTCTCTGAGGTATTTTTGCCTTGTCGTTAAGCTTTTTTACAAGCAATTTCATTTTACACTACTCCTCTGAAATACAGTCCTCTTGTGATTTTAGAGTTTTTTGATTTCTCTCTCAAAAGGTACTGCGATATGATTTGTTTTACTT
Source organism: uncultured Ruminococcus sp. (assembly GCA_964399215.1). Classification (GTDB taxonomy): domain Bacteria; phylum Bacillota; class Clostridia; order Oscillospirales; family Ruminococcaceae; genus Hominimerdicola. The sequence continues at coordinate 29,980 of CAYNPW010000009.1, forward strand.
CTTCTGCATTTTCGTCTGTGAAATTCAGGGTAATGAAATCAAGTCCCCGGAATTCGTCAAGCTTGTCCGCAAGATACAGCTTTTCACTGTTTAGAATTTCAACATAGCCCTGTTTTTTAGAACACTTCACAGGAAATTCCCTGTTTGTTCGGTCAATTACCGAGCCTGTACAATCTTTACAGCCGACAGCCTGCGAAATCGGACAGTTTACGGTCAGCATAAGCGGAAGTCTGCCGTATGCAAAAATTCCTGTGGGAAGAGGCTTTTTAAGACGGTTTATCTGAGCCGTTTTAAGCTCAAAAGACAAAACGGCGTCCTTTGCCCCGAGATTTTTCACAACGTTCAGCGCGCAGGAATTAGCAAGATTAAAGCCGTAGTCCAAGTGAAGTTCAAAGCCGAGATCCTCAGCTGTCTTAATATGCGCGATATTGGATGCAAGCATTTTAGTTACGCCTGCCGATCTCACAGCTTTAAGCTTTTCTCTCTGTGGATTTTCGTCAAAGGTAAAGCGTGGCATAATTGCCATAAGCTTGTGCGGCGGATAAATTTCCGCCGCCTTTTGAACAAGATCAAGAGGAACTCCGCACAGCTCTATTTCGCCAAAATCCACTCTTTCAAGCTGTGAAATAGTTGCAACGTTTATTCGTATTTTAGGACTTTTTCCATTCTCGCAGGGTTCAAAGTCAAGAATGTCAGCAAACGAAAACTTAATGCGTCTTGTATTTTTCTCCGTCCTTATATCGTCAAGGCTTTCACACGCCTGACGGCGCAGAGCGTTTATCTGCGAGGGGCTTATAAAAAGTCCTTTGCCGATCTCCACCTTAGTTTCGCCTAGGGTATAGATCGTGTCCCCCAGTTTTGAAAGCTGTTTGATAACCGTTTCGCTGTCGGTAGGTTTATTCTGCGCGGTCTGCGGGATTTCTCCGCAAACCTGTGTACGATTGCCCGATCCGTCCGCAGCAGACAGAATACAAGGTTTGCCCGCCTGCATTGTAAATATAAAGGAAACGGTATCACGTTTAAATTCATGCCTGTAAAGCTCGTGTATCTTCGGCAGAGATCTGGCAGAGGCTTTAACGTCCTCTCTTTGTCTTGTACCGAACATTTCTCTGCCCGGTTTATGATGAAGGTAGCCGTCGGTAAAGCCTCCTCTTGAAAAAACATCCTCAAGAGTCTGCCTGTCATAGTCCTCTCCCGAAAGAGCCTTTTTACAGCAGCTGACAGACATTGCCACATACTCGGGACGTTTCATTCTGCCCTCTATTTTTAGAGAGGATACTCCCGCCGACACAATATCGGATATATTGTCAAAATAACTCATATCCTTCAGCGATAGGTCATAACGCTCGCGTCCTTTCACAGCGGAGCAGGGCAGTCTGCACGCCTGAGCGCAAAGTCCTCGGTTTGCGCTTCTGGAACCTATGACCGCGCTCATATAGCATTGTCCCGAAACGGACATACACAGTGCGCCGTGTACAAAAATCTCTGTTTCAATGTCCTTCTGAGACAGCTCCCTTATGATCTCCAGAGGAAGCTCTCTGGAAAGCACTGTACGTGAAAATCCCAGTTTTTTTGACATTTCCACACCGTCGGCAGTATGGATAGTCATCTGAGTTGACGAATGTATCTCCAGCTCGGGACAGCATTTTTTCACGATCTCCAAAACAGCTAAGTCCTGAGTAATAAGTGCGTCAACGCCGGTTTCTGCGGCGTGCCTTACAGCGGAAATACAGTCCGCTAGCTGTTCGTCAAAAATCATTGTGTTAAGGGCAAGATAAACCTTAACGGACTGCTTGTGACAAAGCCTGACAGCCTGCTCAAGCTCCGAGTCCGTAAAATTGCAGGCGTTCTGACGTGCAGAAAAATGTTCTCCTCCAAGATACACTGCATCGCAGCCCGCGCGCAGAGCAGCCGTCAGCGTTTCCGGGGACCCGCACGGTGCAAGAATTTCACATTTGCATTTACCTTGCATTTTTATTTCCTGTCAGACAGATTTGGATCGTAATTTACCGTACCCACAAAATTAGCGGAGGGATCGTTCTTCGGAACGCCGCTAACAGGCTTGTCGATAGCCTCTCTGATATCCTGCGAGAGAATATCCTCCGCGCTTACGGGTTTCTCGTCGATCTCGGCGGTCTTGAAGTTAGTACGTTCGCTAAGTTCCTTTTCCAGTACAGATATCTTTTCAGTAAGAGTGCGGATCTCTCTCTGAGCGGCTGCAGCCTGATTTCTCGCACGGGACGCGTCGTCCATATAATCTTTTATCTGCGAACGGATATTTTCTATGTTCTGATTGGTCTTAAACAGCTCGTCCATACAGTCCAATGCGGCAAGAACAGCAGCGTCGGTGACTGATAGCGAGGAGAACTTAGACATAAGCTCGCTGATACGTGTATCGACAATGTGCGCCAGCTTTTCGGTATGCTCTTTCGTTTCCTCTCCTGCGAGAGTATAAGTTTTGCCGTGGATAGTTATCTGATACTTATTCATATAAAAGACCTCCTGTAATAAAAATGTACTATTAATAACATTATACTACATATTAAGGGAAAAAGCAAGCACAAGAAAACGAAATCCCGCAAAAAAAGGACGGCACAGCGCCGTCCTTAAATATATCAGATATCAAAGCTCAGTATAATGTCATCGGGATAGGTATATGAACAGCCGTTAACGTTTTCTGTTTCTTTTAACGATAAGCTTAGTTTGAACTTTATGTTTATTACATTCAGATCGCTGTCGTTCCAATTATTCTGTCCGAAATTAAACTGTTTATCGTTTTCACCCTTGTTTCCCGTCGGATAAATACAATCCTGATAGGTTAAAGTATATGTTGTTATACTCAAGGTATGCGCTTTAAATTCGCTGATACCGTAGCCCTGATCCTTCTCGAGCTCCGCTGTATATTCTGAATTTATACCCATTACAGGTGAAAAAGGTTCTCCGGCTACTAAATCATAGTCGGTATCGTTATAATAGTACACATAAAGTTTTGCCTGCTCACCGTCGTATTCAAGCCAAGTCTCCGCTCTGAATGCCCCGTCGGCTGAGGAATAAGTGTTTTCGCCTGTTTTGATAAGCTCATATTCAAGCCGCTCTGTGTTTTTGTCAGCGTCCTGTAAAAACAGATACCTGCCGCTGTTTGTATTTTCAGCCGCTGGACTTTCAATAGTTGATTCTGCGAGTTCTTCCGCCTGATAAATTACTTTAGCGCGATTTTCCTCAGTTATACTTATCATCGGTTTAAATGAAATGTACAGCGTATTTTCTTTGTCCTCGTACCACTTATTGCTGCTGTTGCCATAGGCGTCGATCCAATCCCAATAGGTCATTGTATATAATACTGTGCATTGGGAGTTCGCTCTCAAAAGCATCTTTTTTATGGCTGCCGCTGCGATCGACCTGTCTGAACTTCCTTCTGTTTCCGTTTTTGCCTTTTCAATTTCAAAGTCATATTTGCCGTTTATTCCGACATATGCACCGGACGCGTTAGATATTGTAATATCATTTTCTGTATTATTATAGACTGTCATATAAACGACCGCCTTTTCGCTGTCGCAGGACACCTCGTATCCAACGCTGAGCATACCGTCCTCGGAAACAAACTTATTCTCGCCGTCGGGAATAAATTTAAGCTGTTCTGCCTTGGGCGGCTCTGTAACACGATAGCTGTTTTCCGAGTTCGACGGATCATATTCAACTATCAGTTCGGTTGCTTCTGTTGCACGATAAGCACAGTTGTGGATATTATCCTTTCCGTCTATCTGGAGTTCCGAATCAAAATCGATATACAGAGTATTTTTTTCTCCGTCCAGCCACTTATGATCCTTATTTCCGTCACGATCAAGCCAGTCTGAGTACAGCAGTTCAGAGGTTTTGGTGTAACTTGAATGTGCCGCAAGCTTATCGCCGCGGAACTCAGTGGTTGATATTGTATTTTCTGTATATCTGCCGTTGATGCCTAAGGCTGCAAAAAGCCGTTTTTCAATGGTAAGATCATAATCGGTATTATTATAATACGTCACGCTGAGAACTGCCTTTTCTTCATCGCAGACAACATCGTATTCAACATTGAACGCACCGTCCTCGGACTTTAATTTTCTTTCTCCGTCGGAAACAAATTTATACACCGCAAAATTTTCAGTGTCTTTCAGAAAATCGTATTCTCCCGCGTCCGCCTTTATACACACATCGCCCATATTTATCAGATCGCAGATGTACACCGCAGGGCTTGTAATGGGATTTTCATCTGTAAAACCGAAGCTCTCCCAAAGCTCATCGTCGGAGCTTGATCTGTGCACCATTGTTTTTCCGTCGCTATCAATGACAAATGCAAATAGACCATTGATATCACTCCATTCGGAAATATCTGTATCCATGGGATCAAAGGTCACGTCAAAGCCCGAGGTCTCATTTCCCTTTACTGTGAGATTTCCGTATATCTTATCTCCGCTAAGTATAAAAAATCCCAGCGCGCCGCATTCTGTACCGTCATAATTATTGCACTCAAAGGGCTGACTGAGCGTACAGCTTTCAATGCCGCATTGTTCGAGATACTGTCCCGCCGCGTTCAAAGCCGCGTCATATGCATCTCTCTGATCGGAATGATCTATTACCGTTACGTCGTCCTCATTACTGCCATAATATATTTGCCGTTTTGCAAAATAAAGCTCACTGACAGGAAACTGCTGCTTGCCCTCTCCGGATATTTTTTCCGCAGTTCCGTTTTTGACCTCAAACAGACCGTAATAATCGCTTCTGTTCAGACTTTCGTTATTCACGAACATAAGATAGGTTTTGCCCGTTTCAAGAGTAATATCGTTATCCTCGCCTGCGGGAAGATAAGCGCTTATATCAGCTCCGTTTCCAAATGTAATACCATAGAGCATTTTATCTATCTCCGCATCATAGGCGCTGTGCCAGCTTGAATATTCGCTGACATCATATTTGCGGTAATTGCCGTAGGAATCGCTTACGGCTTTTCCGTCTGTTCCCAGAACCTTTAACTGCACAATGCTGTTGCTGTGTTCGATAAGATATTCTATCGTCGGACTTTCCGCATCTTCCGTATCCGATATATCCTCAACTTCATATAAAGCATTGCTGCTGTTTTCGTCCTTTGTATCTCCGCTCTGGAACTCTCCGCTGCGTATAAATGCGAAAACTCCTCCGAGCGCCGCAAGGCACACAGCCGCACATATTGCCGCCGCAGTTCCGCCTCGCCTTATCCTTATTTTTTCTCTGTTCTCTGTGTGAATATCCTTGATATTTTCAGCGGCTATATCCTCTGAAATCTTCTGAAAATCAGGGGTGAAATCCTGACTTAACATCTTTTTGTAAAATTCTCTTTCTTTCATTACAAAGCCTCCTCTCCGTACAGTTTACGGAATTCCTTAAGGGTTCTGTAAAGCTTGTTTTTAACGAAGGACTGGGAAACCGACAGATTTTCGGCTATTTCGGGAATTGTCAGCTCAAGCTGATAGAACATAACGAATATCTGCTGAACTGTCTCGCTTTTTGCTTTCAGCTTTGCGGAAATTTCCCTGTAAAGCTCGGCGTTCACAATGCCGTCCTCGATCTCGAAGTCGTCTGCCGCAAGCTCCGCTATATCATTATCATCCTCAGATAATATTTCGCGTTCTCTAGATTTTTTCACAGACTTGTAATGCCTCGACAGCTTTCTGCGGACGATCGCCATAAGATAGCTCTGCGGATTATGTACGCTTTTTCCGGATTTCAGCGCATTGTACAGCTCCACATATATCTCCTGAAATATATCCTCCGCCGTGTGGGAGTTCTCCGTGCCACTGAGAATTGCGGCGTACACTTTTTTGTAGGTGTTCTGATAAATCTCATGAAAAATATTCTTATAGTCCGCCCCGCGCATTGAAGTCATCTTCCCCACTCCCTTCGTTTATATAGTGGCATTATACCGCCGAAAAGTTTCAATGTCAAGAAAAATAAATTCCGTAAGCATATTCAAACAAGCTTTTGATCGTCAACTGTCAGTTATTTAGCATTGCGCATTGAAATTGCGCATATAATTATATCACTATATTATAACTTTACGGAGGTGCGTTTAATGAACGAAGTTCAGGGCAGACACAACGCTATACTTGAAAACCGCTCCCGCCTAATGCTCACAGGCGTTACAGACGTTGACAGCTTTAACGAGGAGGAAATACGTCTTTTCACCCAGCTGGGCGAGCTTACTATCAGGGGGAAGTGCCTGCATATAAACGAAATGAGTGTCGACAGCGGCGATCTGAATGTTGAGGGCGATATAAAATCGCTTGTATACGGAGAAAAGGACAGACATAAAAAGCTCACGACATTGGGCAAGCTTTTCAGGTGATACATATGGACTTTTTTGAAAAAGCCGAAATGCTTGGTGTGTTCCCCTCTGCCGTTGCTGTTGGTATGGGAACAGGGGCTGTTTTATCTGCCGTTGCCGTCATAAGGATATTACTTCCTCACGGAAAAATAATGTCTTTTCTGAGCGACTTTCTATGTGTGGTGTTCTTCGGTCTTGTACTCTATATTTTCAGCACAGGAATGACAGGAGAAATACGGTATCATTCCCTTTTCGGTATGCTTATCGGCTGCGGAGGGATCCTTAAAATCGGAGATCTGACCGTCATTGCCGCCGCAAGAAAAATTTCAGGCGTGATACACAGAAAAATCACTGCTCCAATAATTGCATTTATCACCAAAATAGGCAGGTATATAAAGTCCGGATTTGTTAAAACCGCTTAAATTTCTGAAAACTTATAAAATTTGCGAAAAATCCCTTGAAAGTTGTACGAATTCTGTTGTATAATAATAAGGAATAGATGAAGATATCCGAGCTGATATGGAAAGCAATCTGAGTTTGTGCGGAAAGGAGAAGACAAAATGACTACGGAAGAACTTAACGCCGAAGAAACAATAGCGGAAAGCGATACTTCGGACAGCTCCGAGCCCAGCGAAAAGGGCAAAAGATCCAAAAACCGTAAAAAGAAAAAATCCCGTTTTTTCAAGCCGTTTCTGGTTATCATAGTCATTGGCTTCTGCATTTACGCCGTAGCGGATATAATATCCCAGCAGACGGAGATCGAACAGCTCAAACAGGAAACAGCCGCTATTTCTGAAAAAATCACCGAGTCAAAACAGCTAAACGACGAATATACCGAAATGCTAAAAGCCGACGAGGCGGAATTTATGGAAAGAGTTGCGGTGGAACAGTTGGGCTACGCTTACCCGAATGAACGCAGGTTCTATATCGTCAGCGGAAACGATGATTGAATATACCTGACTGATTTGGTTTATGGAAGTCTTAAAATTATATATTCAGAGAGGAAAAAAATTTAAATGCAGCTTGAAGTAGGAAAAATTTATGAGGGAAAAGTAACAGGAATAACAAAGTTCGGCGCTTTCGTGGAGCTTGATAAGGATACTACGGGTATGGTGCATATTTCAGAAGTGGCAAACACCTTTGTAAGCGAAATAAAGGATCATATTCAGGAAGGTCAGACTGTAAAGGTAAAAGTCCTGAGTCTCGGTGACGACGGAAAGATATCGCTGTCCATAAAAAAAGCTCTGCCTGCGCCTCCCAGAAAGCCCCGCCCGGAGGGAAAGGGCGGAAAACCGTTCAATAAAAATTCTGTAGGTCAAAGAGACAATAAAGGAAGAACCCCCTATAAGTCGTTTGACAAACAGCCGCAGGATTTTGCTAAAAATCCTCCGCCGGTGTACGATCCGTCCGCTCATATGGGCAATTCGGATTTTGAGGATATGATGAGTAAATTCAAGGCGGCAAGCGACGAGAAGTTCTCAGACCTTAAAAAGATAACCGATAACAAGAGACGTTCACCCTCAAGACGTAAATAATACATAATTGAAATAAAGCGTTCTGCCCGTCGCAAAAGCGGGCAGACGTTTTTATAATCGATTTACAAAAGGCAGGATAAGTAAAATGAAGAATTTCAAGAGAACCTTTGCATTTATTTTCTTTATGCTTGCAGGAATAGTCCTGGGAGCGTTTATTGCGTATATCTGTGCGGGAAAGTCATATGTGGGCTGGCTTGCGTGGGGCAAAAGCGTGGGAATTGAAAATATTTCGATCAATCTTTATGTTATAAAATTCAGTTTCGGTCTTATGATAAACGCTACGATCTCGCAAATTTTCACCATAGCGGCAGCGCTTATCGTATTCTCGAAAACCTGCAAGGGACTGTGAGTCAAGGAGACGGCAATGAAATTAAGATCCATTTTATGCATTCTTACAGCAGGGATAACCGTGACCTTATGCTCCTGCGGGCAAAAAGATGTTGAGGGCGGAGAGCTTATAAAGTCCGCAAGAAAAAAATATACAGAGCTTAGTTCCGCAAAGGTGACTATGACCAATGAGGAAACCGGGGAGATCGAGCAGATATTTACTTTTAAGTACGACGAAAAGGATGTGCTGATGTTTTCTTACTACGGAAAGGGAACGGATACGGAGTACGCTCAGTTCAACAACGGCGTCGAGTGCTTTACCTACGATAACGGAGAGTACAGCGAGGCGGTAAAGGGAGATGATGAATTCATCAAGTACACCAAAGCGGCTACACACCCTCAGGCAGACGAAGGACTGCTGATATACGAGCCAAGCTGTATAACCAAGGCCGAAGTCACTGAAGAAAACGGCGTGACCTGCGTCAGCCATGAATACGATGTTGAAAAGATAAATGCCGAGGCGGAAAACGGCGATGTCATCGGCTTTACGGCGGACTACTACTTTGACGCTGATAAAGAACTTTTATACTTTGTTGAAACGACCTACACCGGCGAGGACGGCGAGGAAAAGACCTACGCATACCGAGTGGATATAACCGAGAAAAACAGTGTGGATAAGATAGAAAACACCACGGAGCAGTTCAAAAAATGAACGGCTCCGATTTTTGTGTTATATAAGCAAATTCCCACGTCCGATAAAACCAACATCGGTTCCGTAAAAAGCTGATCTCCGATTACTTTGTTTTCCATTACATCACCGTTCTCGTTATATTGCAAAACTGTTTAACAAAAGCATTATATCATAATAGATACATGAAGTCAATCATCGCCGCAAAAAAGTCCGCCTCTGAAGATCATCGGAAGCGGACTTGAAATTCTATAAAATATTAGATAGAAGAATGGCTCTTTACATAGTCGATAACATCATCAACAGTTGTGAATGCCATAGATACGCATGTATCTGCACAGCCGTAGTAGATAGCAATTCTGCCTGTGTCAGCGTCGCAGAGAGTTGCACATGGGAATGTAACGTTCTGAACATCGCCTACGCACTCATAAATCTCCTGTGGGCTGATGAGGTATTCAGCACATCTGTACTTAACCTTCCAAGGCTCGTCCTTGTCGAGAATGCAAGCGGAGAAGCTATATACAAAGCCGTTGCAGCTCTCAAGTACGCCGTGGTAGAAGCACAGCCAGCCCTCAGATGTCTCGATCGGAATAGGACCTGCACCGATCTTCTTGGACTCCCAAGCCTTAAGAGGTCCCATAACGTGTCTGTGCTCGCCCCAATACTTCATATCGGGAGACTGGGAAATGTACATATCGCCGAAAGGAGTATGTCCTGAGTCGGAAGGTCTTGAGAACATCAGATACTTGTCGTTGATCTTTCTCGGGAAAAGTACGCCGTTTCTGTTGAATGGCAGGAATGCGTTCTCGCACTGATAGAATGTCTTGAAATCGAATGTATAGCCTACGCCGATAGTTGGCTTCCAGCCGTAAGCGTTGCACCAAGTGATCCAGAATCTGTCCTCGATAAAGCAGCATCTTGGGTCATAACCGTAGCCCCACTGATTTACTTCCTCTGTGGACTTGTCAGCCTGCTCGAAAACTATTCTGTCAGGGTTGATATTCCAGTGAATACCGTCCTCGGAGAAGCCTGCGTGAAGCTCCATGTTACGAACCTTGTCGTCTACTCTGAACACGCCTGCGAACTTGCCCTCAAAAGGAACAACTGCGCTGTTGAAAATTGAGTTAGATGTAGGGAGGAGGTTTCTGGGAATGATCGGGTTAGCGTTGTATCTCCAGATAACGTCCTTGCAGTCTGCGGGCTTGTCCTGCCAAGGCATATTAGGCAGTGAAACACCGTTGATGATCTGTGTCTTCATAAATAATGATCCACCTTTCAAATTTTTATAATTTTCATATTTCAGATGAAAAATTTACTCAAGAATTATTACTTCAAGGAAATTTTCTTCTCTTAATATTATACACGAAACAGGAAATTTTTCAAGTCCCCTTTCAAAAAAGAAAACGATTAAATTAATAATGTAATCGTATTCTTGAAAAAGTTCATATTTTTTTTACATTTATTTGCCTGCCTGTAAGCAGGCAAATGTTATCCGTATGTTTTACCTTCTATCATCTCTTGCTTTTTTCTTAAATCGGCATAGTGAACAGATACATCGACCTTTGTGTTACAGGTAACGAGCTTGAACCTTTGATTTTAGTTCCTGTTTGGTCTTTCCTTTAGCTGCGCTGCTTTTCTCATAGGAGTGGATTATTAACATTCATTATTGCTAAAGTTAAATTATTGTAATTGTATATTTTTCTCCGTTGTACAGAAAAAATATACAGCTAAAATTTAAAGTGGCTGATAAAAAAGCAATTAACCACGTCTCTAATAATATTTTAATTGACGAAAGCTAAGAAATATGTTATAATTAATAAGACATACATATTTTGTGCGATATTTCATAACAAAAAGGATTGATTACATTGACGGAAAACAATATACATAATGAGACTTCCATGGATCTAAAGCTGCTGGACAGACTTCCCGTAGGCATATGCGTGTTCAGCTACAACGGACAGCATTTCAACTGTCTGCACTGTAACGCTTATTTTTTCACAGTTTTTACAGGACTGCCCTACCCCTCGTCAGAGGAAGGAAAATTTACCCCCTATGACTATGTATACGAAAGCGACAGAGATGGATACGTCAAAGTTCTTGAAAAAGTATATGCACAGGGCGGAGAATATGAGGAAAACGTCCGTATACTTACAGACGACGGAGTATATAAATGGTTCAGTGTTAAGGGTTCTGTAACGGGAGAGGGAGCGGTAAAGGTCTTTCATACGGTTTATACCGACATAGACAATCTGGTCAATGTCCGTCAGCAGCTTGAATTATCCGAAAAGGCCAAGAACCTCGTAATCGAAAACGAGAATATAACTATATGGAAGTATGACCCTGCATTAAAACAGAATACAATAATTTCAGGCAGCAATCTTATGTGGGAAAATACCATACTCACAAACGTCCCTGAAAGCCTCATAAACGACGGTATGGTGAGCAAAAATGATACCGAACTTTTAAGAAGTCTATATGAAAGCGCAGCCTGTGGAGAAAGAGTATCGGAGCGTATTCTTATTCACGATGTAAAAGAAAATAACTTCCGCTGGAAGCAAATATCGTTTATGCCTGTCTTTGCCGACAATGGTTCTGTGGCTTATGCCATAGGCTGTGCAACGGATATTCAGAAGCTTGTTGAAGAGGAAAACCGATTTAACGAAAGGATCTGCTCTGTATCTGCAGTTAACAAAAACGCTATCGGCGTTTTCCGTTTTAATCTTACAAAAAACACCTGTTTCGGCGGATATTCAAAGTTTGAAAGCGTTTTGAAAATGCAGGAGGCCGGTACTGTGGACGGCTTTTACGATTACGGATACTTGCAGATACCCACAGAAGAGGAAAGACAGGATTTCAAAAAGAATTTCAGCCGTGAGGCTCTCCTTAAAGCCTTTGAGTGCGGCACAGACACCGTTGAATGCGAGCATCGTTCCTATAACGAAAAGGGACAGATATGCTGGGTAAGCACCGTTGTTGAGCTTGCAAAAAATCCTGCGACATCAGATATAGAGGGCGTTACTTACTCTGTCAATATAACAAAGCCCAAAACGCTGGAGGCTCTCATTACAAAGGTTATCGATATCGATTACGATATGGTGTTTATTTTCAGCGCTGAAGACGGAAGTATGATAAGCATACACGAAAGCAGCGAATATGCTCTTGCATGCAGCGATTCCGTAAGAGATAATTTCATAGATATGACGAACGGATACATTGAATATCTGCGCGAAAATATTATTGACGGAAACGCAGAAGAGCTTCTGTCGTCCATTACAGTCGAGCCCATAAAAAAAGAGCTTGAGAAAAAGGCCGTTCATCATATTTCGTTTTCTGTCAGGGATTTCGACGGCAATGAAAAAAGAAAGTATCTGACATACTCCTATCTTGACGATACAAAACGTGAAATTTGCTGTATCCAGCACGATATTACAGAGGTTTATCTGGAGCAGAAGGCTCACAGTGAAAAGCTTTCCGCCGCTTTAGAGGACGCAAAACGCGCCAACGCGGCAAAAAGCGAGTTTATGTCCCGTATGAGCCATGAAATAAGAACTCCTATGAATGCCATTATAGGTATGTCAGACTTCGGAAGAGAAGAAACCTCAGACTCGGGTTCAAAGGATTATTTCAGAAAGATAAAAACCTCCGCTTCATATCTCCTGGGAATTTTAAACGATATTCTGGATATGTCCAAAATCGAAAACGAAAAGATTACCCTTTATCCCGAACCGTACAGCTTAGAGGCTTTTGCGGAAAATATAACTACGGTAATTACACCTCTTATGCAGCAAAAGGATATAGATTTCCGTTTTGAACTGCATGATATTTATGCAGGAGAACTGATTTTTGACAAGCTGAGATTAAATCAGATCTTTGTTAATCTGTTGTCAAACGCTGCAAAGTTCACTCCCGAAAAGGGCAGAGTGGATTTTACTGTGTCGCAGATGAACGGTTCTCAAGGGAAAGTAAAAACGATCTTTACAGTCAGAGATAACGGAATAGGCATGAGCGAGGAATTTCTGGAGCATATTTTCGAGCCGTTCACTCAGGAGAGAAATGTCAGCACAGCGGCAATTCAGGGCACAGGTCTGGGACTTCCCATAGCTAAAAATCTAGTGGAGCTTATGGGTGGTACAATAGATGTAAAAAGCAAGCTGGGCGAAGGTACCGAGATCACCGCAGAAATCGAAGCCGAAGCATCGGCTGCCGTACAAGACGAAAAAATTTCCGTTACAGCGGGTTACGATTTTACGGGAAAAAGAGCCTTGATAGTCGAAGATCATGCCATAAACCGGATACTCGCCGAAAAAGTACTGAAAAAAGCTGGTTTTGAAACTGAAACGGCATCAAACGGATTTGAGGCTTTGAAAAAATATATAAACACCGATACCGGTTACTTCAATGTTATACTTATGGACATCAGAATGCCTGTAATGGACGGATTTGAGGCAACGGAAAAAATCAGAGCTTTGGACAGAACCGACGCCAAAAGCATACCGATATTGGCAATGAGCGCAAACGCATATCCGGAGGATATTGAAAAATCCGCAGCGTCAGGAATGAACGGACATATAGCCAAGCCTGTGATCCCTGCATTGCTGTATGGGGAAATAGATAAGGCAATGAATAAAAACAAAGCATAAATCAAAGCGGAGGGACTGTTCCCTCCGCTTTGATCTTATATTTGCACTGTAGTTTTTCTGGGCGGCTTTTACATTTTCGCTCTGTCTTTGGCTCTCTGCGTATTGCTGAGAACTCTCTTTCTGATACGGATATTCTTTGGCGTTACCTCCAGCAGTTCGTCGTCGGCAAGGAATTCAAGAGCGTCCTCAAGGGACATTGTTCTCGGCGGAATAAGTCTCAATGCGTCGTCCGAGCCGCTTGCTCTTGTGTTCGTCAAATGTTTTTTCTTGCAGACATTGACTACCAGATCCTCCTGCTTTGGAGACGCTCCGACTACCATTCCCTCGTAAACGGGAGTGCCTGCAGTTATGAAAAGCTCTCCTCTTTCCTGCGCGTTGTAAAGCCCGTAGGTGACTGCTTCGCCCGCTTCAAACGCTACCAGAGAACCGCTTGCTCTCTTCGGTATCTCACCTTTGTACGGCTCGTAGCTATGAAACACCGAGTTCATGATCCCCTCGCCCTTAGTGTCTGTCAGGAACTCCGACTTATAACCGAAAAGTCCTCTTGCCGGAATAAGGAATTCAAGCCTCATTCTGCTGCCCACCGGAGTCATCTGCTGTAACTCTCCCTTTCTCGCTCCGAGCTTTTCCATTACCGAGCCTACGCAGCTTTCCGGAACGTCTATAACAAGCCTTTCTATAGGCTCGTTAAGCTTTCCTTCGATCTCCTTGAAAAGAACTCTCGGTGTTGACACGCCAAGCTCGTAGCCCTCTCGTCTCATATTCTCGATAAGAATAGAAAGGTGCATTTCTCCTCTGCCCGCAACCCTGAAAGAGTCTGTATTATCCGTTTCGGAAACTCTCAGAGAAACGTCCTTTAACAGTTCTCTGAAAAGCCTGTCTCTGATATGTCTCGTGGTAACGAACTTACCCTCTCTTCCCGCAAAGGGAGAGTCATTTACGGAAAATGTCATTTCAACCGTGGGCTCCGATATCTTCACAAAAGGTACTGCCTCAAATTTGCCGAACTCGCATATAGTATCTCCTATAGTAATATTCTCAATACCGCTTATGCACACAATATCGCCGGCCTTTGCGCTGTCGCACGGAACTCTGTTAAGTCCCTCGATCTGATACATTGTGACTATTTTTCCTCTGTATTCTTTCTTTGTATTGTGATAGTCCCCGATAGATACCTCCTGATTGATCTTCATTGAACCTCTTTCAATACGTCCGACAGCAATTCTTCCCACATATTCGTTGTAGTCGATAGCGGATACAAGGTACTGCATAGAGCCCTCGCAGTCCACCTCGGGAGCAGGGATATATCTGAGTATCTCATCAAACAGCGGTATCATATTTTCCCCTAGAGAATTAGGCGAAAGCGACGCCGTGCCGTCTCTGCCCGAGCAGTAAAGAATGGGGCTGTCAAGCTGTTCGTCGGTAGCGTCCAGATCCATAAGAAGTTCAAGGACCTCGTCACCCACCTCGTTAAGCCTTGCATCGGGTCTGTCGATCTTATTGATGACGATAATTATCTTATGACCCAGCTCCAAGGCTTTCTGGAGTACAAATCTTGTCTGAGGCATAGGACCTTCCGCCGCGTCCACCAGCAGCAGAACGCCGTTCACCATTTTAAGAACACGCTCGACTTCTCCGCCGAAATCAGCATGTCCGGGAGTGTCTATAACATTGATCTTAACGTCCTTATATTTAATTGAAGTATTCTTCGCAAGGATAGTAATGCCTCTTTCTCTCTCAATATCGTTGGAGTCCATAACTCTTTCGTCAACGACCTGATTTTCTCTGAAAGTGCCGCTCTGCTTTAACATCTGATCGACCAGCGTAGTTTTTCCGTGGTCAACATGGGCGATAATAGCAACGTTTCTCAAATCTTCTCTTATCATACAAATTCCTCCATATTTCAAACGACGTCAAGTCCCTTGTAACTATTTGCTTAACATATTTCGCGGAAAATATAAACAAATAAAAATCTGAATATATTTTACCTCTGTTTTCAGTATAAAACCGTAATATTTTCACAAAATGCCTGTAACAGTAAAATAACCTTGCGAAAATTTCCGCAAGGTAACTTTTACAACTATGAATTATAGCACATTTATCGCTTTTTGTCAATGTCTTTCGTAAAATTCTTCATTATTCTCCAAACAGTGTCGATCGTATGTTATTACGTTTTCTTGCAATACAAATTTTTTACTTGACTAATTATCCCAAAAGTAGTATAATAATTTTAATCGCATTATAATGCTGATTTTTTCAATCAGCATTGCAGAACTATACTGAAAGGGGCTTTGGTTATGAGCGAGATCAAAAAACCGTTTTACATTACCACACCTATTTACTATCCCTCGGGAAATCCGCATATCGGTCACTGCTATACTACCGTTGCGTGCGACTCTATCGCAAGATATAAGCGTATGCAGGGCTATGACGTTATGTTCCTTACAGGAACGGACGAGCACGGCCTCAAGATCGAGCAGAAAGCCGCTGAAAAGGGCGTTACTCCACAGGAATACGTCGACGATATCGTTAAGATTTTCAAAAATCTCTGGAGCTATATGAACATAAGCTACGACAGATATATCAGAACCACGGACGATTACCACGTTGAGACTGTTCAGAAAATATTCAAAGAGCTTTATGACAAGGGATATATTTACAAGGGAGAGTATAAAGGAAAATACTGCACTCCATGCGAAAGCTTTTGGACTGATTCCCAGCTTGACGAAAACGGCTGCTGCCCCGAGTGTCACAGAGAAGTAACAGAGGCCAAGGAGGAGGCTTACTTCTTAAAAATGTCCCCCTTTGCCGAGCGGATCGAAAAGCTGCTGACCGAAACGGATTACCTCCAACCAAAGACGAGAGCAACCGAGCTTGTTAACAACTTTATCAAGCCCGGACTTGAGGATCTGTGCGTATCGAGAACTACTTTCAAGTGGGGCATTCCCGTTACCTTTGACGAGGGACATGTTGTTTATGTATGGATAGACGCCCTGTCAAACTATATTTCCGCTCTGGGTTTCTGGAACGGGGAGTACAGTGATTACGATAAATTCTGGCCTGCGGACGTTCATATGGTTGCAAAGGACATTATGCGTTTCCACGCTATTATATGGCCTGCAATGCTTATGGCGCTGGAGCTTCCTCTGCCTAAGCATCTGGCGGTACACGGCTGGATAACCTTTAACGGACAGAAGATGTCAAAATCTCTGGGTAACGTAGTCGATCCGTTCATTCTGGGAGAAAGATACGGCGCGGACGCTATCAGATACCACATTCTAAGAGAAATGGCTCTGGGCGCAGACAGTTCTTTCTCAAATGAAATTATGATAAACAGAATAAATTCAGACCTTGCAAACGGTCTGGGAAATCTTGTTTCCAGAACCGTTGCTATGGCGGACAAGTACTTCGGCGGAACTTTGCCTACAGAACGTGAAGCGGGAGAATTTGACGGCGAGCTTATTGCAGAGGCGTCAGCTCTTAGGGAAAAGGTCGATGATTTCATTGACAAAACTCAGATAAATAACGCTCTTTCTGAAATTTTTAAAGTAGTGTCCCGTGCAAATAAGTATATTGACGAGACTGCTCCTTGGGTACTGGGTAAGGACGAAAGCAAGAAAGCAAGACTTGCGGCAGTTCTTTACAATCTGCTTGATACAATTAGAATAGTTTCAACCCTGCTCAGCTGTTTTATGCCTGCAACTATGCCTAAGGTTTGGAAACAGATCGGCGCAAGGACTGAGGACGTGACCTACGAAAATGCAGGAAAATTCGGCGTTCTTCCCGCAGACGTTACAGTCAAGAGGGGTGATATAATCTTCCCGAGGATTGACGTTGACAAGGAGATCGAGGAGCTTAACAAGATAATCGGTTCAAAGGCAGAGACAGAAGCTCCCGCTGACGAAACCGACGGATTTGCTCCTGCGCCGCTTGCAGATGAGATAAGCATAGAGGATTTTGCTAAGATAGACCTGAGAGTTGCTCTTGTCAAGGAATGCGAAAAAGTAAAGAAGTCCAAAAAGCTCCTTTGCTTGCAGCTTGATGACGGAATGGGCGGCAGACAGGTAGTATCGGGCATTGCGGCTTGGTACAAGCCCGAAGATCTGATAGGCAGGAAAATTATTCTTGTGGCAAATCTCAAGCCCGTTAAACTCTGCGGAGTAGAGTCCAACGGAATGATCTGCGCGGCGGATGCCCCCGACGGCTCGGCAAAGGTTATTTTCCCCGACCAGAGTTTGCCCTGCGGCGCTAAGCTGAGATAAAAAATAAAGTCCCATTGTCAATGTCGATTCATAATTGTTCATTGTACATTGGGAAAAATGCGTCCGTAGCTCAGTTGGATAGAGCGCAAGACTCCGACTCTTGAGGCCGCCGGTTCGAATCCAGTCGGGCGCACCATGTTTGTGCCACGAAAAAGATGCACACCTTGAAAACCGCGTAATTACGCGGTTTTCTTGCGTTTTAGAACCGAAAATTTCAAGGTGAAAACCATAGATGCTTTTCACCAACCGGAAGGATTTGAACCATCAACAAATGAATATTATTAAACAAATCGGCAAGCTTTGAGCAGATTTTGCTCCCGACCTGCCGATTTTTTATGAAAA
>CAYNPW010000010.1:0-44795 GCA_964399215.1 uncultured Ruminococcus sp.
ACGCGGACATTAAGAAATCTGAAGAAGTCGAAAAGACCCAGATGCTTATGAAAGCCCTCGTTCTGGATACAAATCAGGCATATAAATACAAAGACGTCATATCTTACTATAATTTTACCGACGATGATTTTTCAGTTGATGAATACAACAAGAACTGCGCTGACAGAGAGGCGGAGAGCTGTTCGTCATTCAGCTATGACAGCTATGGCTTTGATGCGTCTATAACGCTTGAAAATCCCAAGCTTGTGTTCTTCAGCGTACCGTACGACGACGGCTGGAGCGCAGAGGTCAACGGTCAGAGTGTTGATATTGAAAAAGTAGACTACGGCTTTATGGCTGTACTTTGTCCTGCGGGAGAGAATGAGATACACTTCACTTATGAAACTTCGGGTATCAGATACGGCAATATTATTACAGGCGTCGGATTTGTATCGCTGTTTGCCTATGTGATCTTCTGGCACTTCAAAAAGGACGAAAATCCTGAAAGCAAACAGGCGGAAAAGCCTGAGGACGATGATGAAAAGTCCAAAGCTGATGAAAAAACCGAAGATACGGCAGTAAGCGAGGAAAGCTCAGAAAACGAAGATATTTCCGACAGCGGAGAAACTGCCGAGGAAAATTCTAAACAGTCTGACGTAAATTCCGAAACAGCAGAAAACACGGACGAAAATAAAGACGAATAAAAACCGGGACGGGGCGGACTTTGTTCGCCCGTCTTAATAAAAGAGGAGAAATATCCCATATCTTATCTCTTACATCTAATACAGAAAGGCTGAAAATATATGGTACAAAATGAAAAGACCGTAAGCTCCGAGCTGATATTCGAGGGCAAAGTGGTAAAGCTATACAAAGACGAAGTGGAGCTTGATAACGGCTACAAAACAGGCAGAGAATGGATAAAGCACCCCGGCGGAGTATGCGTAGTCGCTCTTGACGAGGAGGAGAACGTATACTTTGTGGAGCAGTTCAGATACCCGTTCCACACGGCGCTTATGGAGATACCTGCGGGCAAGCTTGAATTCGGCGAGGGTCACAGAGAATGCGGCATAAGAGAGCTTAAGGAAGAAATAGGCGCGACGGCGGAAAGCTTTGAATACTTAGGCTGTCTCTATCCGACGGTTGCATACGATACCGAAATTATCCATATGTACCTTGCAAGAGGATTAAGCTTCGGAGAACAGCATCTGGACGAGGGAGAATTTCTTAACGTGACGAAAATACCTCTCAGCAAAGCCTTTGAAATGGTTATGAACAACGAATTAAAGGACAGCAAAACTCAGCTTGCGATCTTAAAGACAGCGTATAAGCTGAAAAAGGGTTAATGGGAGGAGCAAAAATATGACAAAACAGCAATTCGAAATTATTGCGGAAGAAAATGTACAGAAGATCATAAACTACATTTCACAAGAGGACTATGATAAACTTTCTCTGGTTACATCTATTGACAGTTCTTGGTGTAATAATGGCGAGACACAAGCAGAAGGAATAAAAACATTCGGCAAATGGTTAAAAGAACAATTACAAATGTGGTCTGAGGACTACGGCAAAGAATTTGTTGTCGATCCTTTTGATAAGAAAAATTTAAATTTAGACGA
Source organism: uncultured Ruminococcus sp. (assembly GCA_964399215.1). Classification (GTDB taxonomy): domain Bacteria; phylum Bacillota; class Clostridia; order Oscillospirales; family Ruminococcaceae; genus Hominimerdicola. The sequence goes on from CAYNPW010000010.1 coordinate 1,596, forward strand.
TTTAGAAGATAATCGGTCTTTTTCCGAATATTTACCGACAAGTCACGGAGAAAAGCTTGATTTTTGGTTTGAAATCAAATTTACGGCTGATGACAGCGAAAAATTATTATCAGAGTTTAATGTAAACTTCTGAAATTTATGTCACTGAAACAGATTTACAGTCTTTTTTCCCGAAATTAAGGTGATTTTAAAGCTATGAGTGTAAAATCAATTATAAAAAGCACCGCGAAATTTGCGGCATTCAAGATCATATACCCCGCAGTATACGGCATTTCGCGTCTGCGGAGGGTGAATAAAAATAAGATCATCTTTGCGGAGATACGCGGGGATAAGCTTTCGGACAACTTTAAGCTTATTTATGAACGGCTGAAAGAAGTCCCCGAGCTGGAGCTGACGGTCTTTTTTGCCCGAAACAACAGCGGAGGGCTCGGGTATTTATGGCGGTACGCCAAGCTTGCCGCAATTATCGGAAATGCAAGGTGCGTGCTTTTGAACGAGACCTGCAATCTTTTCGGTTCGTTTCGGCTGCGTGAGGACACCAAGCTGATACAGACGTGGCATGCCTGCGGAGCGTTCAAAAAGTGGGGCAGGAGCGTTTCCGATCTGTCCTTCGGGGAAAATGCAATCGAAATGGACAGGTATCCTGCGCACACCAATTATTCCCTTTGCACCGTCAGCTCTCCCGAGTGCGTATGGGCTTACAGAGAGGCTTTTGGTTTGGAGATCGACGATCACGCAGTTGAGCCTATCGGAGTTTCAAGAACCGATTTTTATTTTATTGAAGATAATAAGAAAACTGCAATAGATAAAATAAACAGGCTGTGCCCTAAATTAAACGGGCGAAAAATTATACTTTATGCTCCCACCTTCAGAGGAAATGCCGATAAGGCATATATTCCGCAGAAGCTGGATATAACTAAGCTTAAAGACAATTTCGCAGATAAATATGTCCTGCTGATAAAACAGCACGGTTTTGTAAAAAAGAACTGGGATATCCCCGCTGAATGCAGCGATTTTGCTTTTGATCTGTCCCATAAGGCAAATGTTGAAGATCTTCTTATCACGGCGGATATATGTATCACCGACTATTCCTCGCTGATATTTGAGTTTTCTCTTATGGACAAGCCTATGATCTTCTACGCTTTTGATCTGGAGGATTATTATGACAGCAGAGGGTTTTATTACAGCTATGACAGGACATTTTTACCCGGAGAGATCGCGTATGATAACGATAGCTTGATAAAACTTATAAAAGACTCCGAAAATTATAATTCAGAAAAAGTACGGGAGTTCAGGGAAAGATTTATGTCCTCCTGCGACGGAAATTCCACGGATAGGATAGTAAGCTTTATACTTGACAGATAAAAATTTTATACTTATCATATAAAATGTAAGGAAAGATGTTTATGGATAACTTTGATAATCTTGATTTTTTAGAAAATACGGATAACTTTAATAATCCTGAGCTTGCTCAGAATGCGGAGATTTATGCCGAACGAAAAAAAGCTATAGACAATCTGATACGGCGCGGAAAAAAGTTTGCCGTACTCACACGAATTGATTACAAACGAATTATTCTGCATATTGAGGGAGAACTGGTAGGTTTTGCCCCCGAAGAGGTTCAAAATCTGTGGGCGCGTTTTGTCACTCAGGACAGGACTCTTAAATTCAATGCTCAGCATTTTGATGTTGAGGGTATGCATTTTCATCTTACCGTAAATATGATGAGCGCTAATAAAGAGGCTCCTATCGATACGGGACTTTATGCTCTGCGTATCTTTGAAAAATACCCGGATATGGACAAGCCTGAGATGTCCTCGGACAACTGCGACTATATCGTAACATACGGAGCTTTGTGCAGAAAAACCTATGATAAGAACGGCGTATGCCTTACAAATATTACACTTACTCACGAATACCCTGCGCTGATCTCCCACACCGTTGAGACAGTCGAAAACGATTTGGCAAGCAATCCTATGAATTTCAAGATCAGGAGAGGTGCAAACAATTTGTTTTACGCTGTGTCAAAAACCGATATCGACACACTTGAATATGCACTTAATGTGACCTACAAGCCGCCCCAGCCCTCACAAACATTTTTTATCAGAACAAAAAAAATTTTACAGAATAGAAAAAAGCTTATTATAAGGGATATATACGGTCTGAAAATATGGTGTTTCAAAACGGCTTTTAAGTTCTTTAAGAAATTTGCCAAGAAAAACGGTGATATAATTCTTTTCACAAGCGGTTCGAGAGCTGAGATCGGCGGCAACGAAAAGGTGATTTACGACAGAATGATCGAAAGGGGACTTGACAAAAAATATCAGTTCCGTTTTGATTTTAAGGAAAATATTACAGAAAAAAAGTCGATCCCCGGAGTGATAAAGTTTGTTTACTATCTTGCTACCTCTGACATTATTCTGGTAGACGATTACTATCCCGACATTTACCTTGTGGACTTTGACAAGGACGTTAAAATTCTTCAGGTGTGGCACGCCTGCGGAGCGTTTAAAGCGGTAGGCTTTGAACGTCTGGGAAAACAGGGCGCTCCTGCTTTTAACACTAAGGTACACAAGTGTTATACCCATGTTCCTGTAAGCTCGCTGCACTCCGCCGCCCACAATGCGGAGGGCTTTGCCATTGACGAAAGCAAATTCTATCCTGTAGGAATTCCAAGAACAGACATTTTCTTTGACGAAGAATACAAGAAAAAGACGCGCGAAGCTATGCTTGAGGTTTTCCCTCAGTGCACAACGGCTCAAACGGTTTATATGTACGCTCCCACATTCAGAGGAAACAATGCGCTTACAGCTTATTTCCCCTTTGACAAGGTTGATCTTAACGCGTTCGGAAAATATCTTAAAGATACAAATTCTGTGCTTATCGTAAAAATGCATCCTTTTGTAAAACGTCCCATAGAAATCCCCGAAGAATATAACGACGTTATTCTGGACGCGTCGGGATACCGTGAGGTCAACGATATACTGTTCATAATCGACGTGCTTATTACTGATTACAGCTCGATAATTTATGAGACCTCTCTGCTGAAAAAGCCTATGCTGTTCTATGCCTTTGACCAGAAGTACTACGAAGCTACACGAGACTTTTTTGAACCGTATGAGGACCTAGTCCCCGGAAAAATTTGCAATAACTTTGACGATCTTATGACAGCCGTCAAGAATAAGGACTATGAATTTGAAAAAATGGACGGCTTTATCAAAAAGAACTTCACCTATACCGACGGAAAATCAACAGATAGAGTAATAGATCAGCTTATACTCGGAGAATAATGTTCACAGAGCCTTCGCACGTAACCGGTATTATTACCGCTAATTTAGTTTTTTAAATCAAAGCGGCGCACATTTATCAGACTTGATAGATGTGCGCCGCTTTTTTATTTGGTTCAATGTTATTTTGTATGCGCCTTCTAGGGGACTTTTCATCCCTTTATGCTATACTTATTAATCTTCTCCTAATTTCAAAGCCTTGGAAATATTTATCTTCCCGATAAGTCTGCCCAATACCACAAAAGCTGAAAGCAGCATTACTCCTATTATAGCATAAAGCTTAAGATAATCGCTTCGCTCGGGAATTACCGCAAACGGCGGAACCTGCGTACTAGCGTCAAATATACTCTGAAACAGCGGTACAAACAGATCGCTGGTGATTCCGCCTATGAACATAGCACAGAAAATCGCTACACCCGATACAAGTATCTGTTCGTAAACTATCATTGCGATGATCTCACGGTACTTCATTCCCATAGCCCTGAGAATACCAAACTGAAGTGTCCTGCTCTTAATTGAAAGTATCCAGTAAATAAGAAAACCTATTATGCACATTATCATAATAATGATAAAGCCTAATGTCAAGGCTCCGTTCATACCTTGAAGCATAGGATCGTTTTTCTTCTCAACAATGCTCTGTCTTGCTACAGAAATACCGGTGGTTTCTATTTTCGCCTCATCTATCGAGTCATAAAAATCCTGAATGGAGGTCTCCTCATCCAGATCAAACCACACCTGATACGGCTCCATATTAGTCTGAACATTTACATAATCGAAGTTCATAACCGCAAAGTCCATATAGCTGCCGTCCTTTGCCTCATTGTATGGGTTAAGTCCGGGCCAGTAGTCAACAAAAGCAAGCACGGTGACTTCAAACTCGTCGTTTGCTCCCCACTTACAGGATACCGTATCTCCAAGCTTTAAGCCGTAGTCCTTAAAGCTTGATGACAGTATGACGCCGGGAGTATACTCTGCCAATGCGCTTAGATACTCGTTGATATGTGCGGGCAGAAGTCTTTCTTCAAACCAGCAAACCTTTGCAAATTCGCTGGGCTGCACTGTCATCAGCTGAACATTTTTTGTTCTGTTGGACGAGCTGGTATCCTGGGTCATATAGTCGTCTCTTGTACGCTCATTGTCCTCAGATTTTGATGATTTATTCACCACGCTCATCTTATTGCTGCTTATTTCAACATTATCCTTGCGAAAAACCTTTGCTGCGGCATTTACTCCTTCAAGCTTTTCAAAACGCTCAAACACAGGCTCTATGTATGTTACTATTGTTTCCGTATCCTCATCTTCATCGGTATCCGATCCTGAAGATGACTGCTGCACTCCAGCAGCAGACGCCCCGATCGTCTGCTGAGCCGCTTCGGTTTCGCTTGAATACCACTCCTCGGTCAGAACGGCGTCGCAGCCTATTTCGTATGAGGCGGTCTCCTCTGCGCTCCTGTTCAATGCTCTTGCAGTGTTTGCAAAGAATACGCCCAAGGAAACGGTCAGCACAAGAAAAAGCATTAGAAATCTTTCTCTTCCCGCCACTGAACGTCCTATATTCGTCAGCGAAACATACTGAGCCGGAGACCACAGACGTTTTCCTATGCGACTGATAATTCTGATTATCAGAGGATAAACTCTTATAAGGAAAAGTCCCAGACCGAGAATGAAAGCCGTCGATGCCACAAACATCAGCGGGTTGACTGTTGCCGTTGTGTCGGTAAGTCCCTGCGCGATAAGATTTTCCTGTGTTTTGTTATAGAAATAAAGCCAAACAGCCGAACCGCCGACAAGCAGGAAGTCCAGACATACCTTTTCCCACAAAGCGTGTTTTTTCTTTTTAGCCTTTGATTGTTTATGCTCGACAATAGTAGTTTTAGTAGCCGGAATTATAGGCACCATAGTAGTGATAAAGAACACCAGCACCGCAATTGCGGCATATAGGAAAGCCTCTGACGTTAGATGTACAGGCAGAGATTTTCTGTTGACAAATTCCAGAAATCCGTTGGACGCTCCAAGTATCTTGCAAAGTCCCAGACCGGCAAACGGACCGATAACAGCAGTTAAAACACCAAGAACCAGCGACTCCAGAGCATAAATACCCATGACCTGCAGTCTGCTCGCTCCTCTGCTTTTGAATACTGCGATCTCATTTTTCTCCTGCTCAACGTTAAGCTGAGACACCATAAACAGATAGAAAACGATCATCAGTATAACCGGTATCTGCAAAAGCCACAGCAGCAGCGTAAGCTGCGAGGCTCTGTCGCCATAGTCGTTCAATATATCCTTTGCAGGCATTGTAAAGGTAATGGAATTATCACTGTAATAAGCCTTTTGCTCAGTGAATTTCGCTTCAATATTATCAAGGGAACTCATATCCATATTTGCATAGTCTATAAACAGATTATATCTGACCTTGCTTGCAGTTACCACGCCCGTGGGTATAAGTTCATTAAGCATAGTATCAAAATCAGTAAAAACGGTAGCCGTATAAGCCTCGTCAATACCCTCAGCCCAGTAAGCGTCGCTCTCATCGCCTACATCCAGCATACCTACGATCTCAATTTTTACAGATTTTTCATTATCAAAAACATTTGCGATCTCATAGACTGTATTCAACGCAAGTCCGTTGGTTTTAAGGGACTTCTCCGTTGCAACGCACTCAAAAACCCCGTCGCTGCGCTGACCGCTTTCAAACATTCTGCCCGACGTAACGGTGGAATGCTCGGCTATATCGGACATACCGCCCAAGGTCAGTCTCGCGGGAGACTCTCCGTCCGCTATGGAAAACGACTTACAGTAAAGATAATCGTCGAGAATAATTTTCTTTCCGCCGTTATCGGGGACTTCCATTTTCTCAAATTGAGAATCTACCATTGAAATATACTCTTCTATCTCCTCAGCCTGCTGAGCTGCCGACTTGCCGCTTTTTATACTTAAGCTCGTATTATATGCGCCGGGATAAATCTGATATTCCTCCTGAAAAGCCTCCATATCCTTAACCAGCATTCTTTGCAGAGAGGCGTTCATATAGATCGGTATTGTACTCATCATAGCGGACGCCATAATGAACCCGATCAAAATGCATATTACCATCCATTTGGTGTTACGCATTTTTCTAATCAAAAGTGTAAACATTTAGCCTTTATTCCTTTCTGGAAAATGAGGTTCTTATTTGAGAATAAGCTCGTCACCCTCGGTTATTCCCGAAACGATTTCTGTCTGAGAACCTGTTTCAAGTCCCGTTTCAACTGTTACTGCGACTTTCTCTCCGTCCTTCAGAACATACACAACCTTTTCTCCGTCAACCGTCTTAATGAGATTATTTGATATAACAACAGCGTCAGTCACGGAATCAAGAACAAGCACAACATCTGCAAGCTGACCCACAGCCTCGGTAGGCGGAGTATCCGTAAAGCGCACATAGACCGTATCCGCCTCGTATTCTATACCCGTATCGTCAACAGCATTATGGTCCTCTTTTTTCTCGTCCTGATATTCTGCTAAAGCGGTAGGGTTCATAAACACCTCGCCGTCGTAATACTCATTATCTATCCTGATACTCAGGGCAGTCCCAACATCGAATTTGGTCAGATCATCGGGTTTTATGGCAATATACAGAGCCGAGGTATCTATGACCGTAGCGATTTTCTGTCCCGGGCTTACATTGTCCCCCGCCCTTACATCCGAAATAGAGGAAACAACACCGTCGATAGGAGATTTGAGGCTTGCGTCCTCCTTCTGCTGTTTCAGCTTATCAAGCTCTCTTTGAATAAGCTGAACGTCAACGTATGCGGAATCTATCTGTGCCTGCGAGCCTCCGCTTTCGTAAATAATATCCACATTAAGCTCCGCTTTTTTCAGGCTCAGCTCTTTCTCCTCGATCTGATATTCCAGCTCGTAGGTATCTATATCGCAGATAACGTCGTCTTTCTTCACGGTATCTCCTGCGCGCACATAAAATTTGGAAATTGCACCGCTCTGCTTTTCATATGAGAGATTATACTGATTTTCAGCAGTGACCGTACCCGTACATACAATTTTCTTTTCCAGATCCTTTTTCTTTGCGGTGACGGTAGTATAACTAACGTCGCTCGCTTTAACTGTAGGAGGATTTAAAACCTCCTCCTCATCGGGAAGAAGATAGCACCCCGAAGTACACAAAGCTGCCGCCGCAGTAATGAATGCGACTGCTCTTTTATATAGTTTTCCATTGAATAATTTTTTCATAAATATGCTCCTGTTAATGAGGTTTCGGACCTGCGTCCGTAATTATACATGTTAATTATACCAAATTACGCATTTTTTTTCTATATCCAATAATACAAATTTATTGTTGGATTTCAAGGCAATATGCACAAAAACAATGTTCATATTTTTATAAATTTAATTACGCCGCAGTACTTATGCCGAAATCACAAGTACTGCGGCGTATTTTTGTCATTATGTATTGAGCGGTAAATCGGGAGTTTAAGATAAATGTGCATTATTTTTTAGTAGTGTTGCAAGAGAGCCTTTCGTATAAAAATCAAAAACCGTTAGTTTTGTGTTAGGTGATCTATAATTCACATCAGCGCCGTACACACATATTGTTTTTAGTATAATAGCTAAATCTTCTTGCAATTCCGATGTAAATATTCTATCTTCTTCTTCACAGTCATTAACATAATTATAAATTGGAAGTATTTGTGAGGCTTGTAAACAAAATCTCCAAATACCTGAGTTTCCAAATGAATCAAGTTTGTTTACATCAGCACCTAATTTAAGCATTTTCTCAAGTATAAAAAATGCTCTCTCAGCATCTTGTTTTGTTGAAAAAACCTTTAATCCTGTATATTTATTATTTGTATTCCAACGGCAGTTCATAACAGCAGCATTTATTGCATCATGAATAACGGGTGCCCGCCATGAATTACAACAAGATGAATCTTCCATAAAATTTAAATCCGCACCATTGTCAATTAAAAAATCAGCGATTTCAAAATTGCCTGTTTTTAATGCAACTTGCAATGGTGATTGTCCATCATCTTTTTTCGGCGGCTGTTTCGCGACACAATTAACAAGTTCCGGTTTTATTGAAATAATTTCTTTTATTTGTTCAATATCATTACTTCTTATTGCTTTAAATAGTTTCTTCATGGATATATCACCTTTGTAAATTCTTATTTATTGGTATTATAGCATATCAGACACCTTATGTCAATAAAAAAGCCGCTCCCGAAATAATTCGGAAACGGCTCTCAAATACTTTTATATTACAGATTGAACATTACCTGATTTACAACGCTCTCCAGATATTCCTGTCTGCCGCTTGTAAGTGAGCCTGTTACCTCTCCCTTTTCAAGCGCATACTTTTCAAGGTCTGCCATTGTTGCCTTACCTGCTACGATGTCAGCGCCGATACCTGTTGACCATGAAGCATATCTGTCGTCTACGAACTTGTCAAGTCTGCCGTCCTCGATAAGCTTTGCAGCAGCCTTAAGACCGAGAGCAAAGGTATCCATACCTGCAATATAGCTGAGGAAAATATCCTCGGGAGTATATGAACCTCTTCTTGCCTTAGCGTCGAAGTTAAGTCCGCCGTTTGTAAATCCGCCTGCCTTGAGGACCTCATACATACACATTGTTGCATCGTATGCGTTGGTCGGGAACTGATCGGTATCCCAACCCAGCAGCGGGTCGCCCTGGTTTGCGTCGATAGAGCCAAATACGCCGTTGTCTCTTGCAACTCTCAGCTCATGCTGGAATGTATGCTGTGCAAGGGTTGCGTGGTTTGCTTCGATATTCATCTTGAAATCCTTATCAAGACCGTACTTTCTCAGGAAGCCGAGAACGGTAGCCGTATCAAAATCGTACTGATGCTTGGTAGGCTCCTTTGGCTTAGGCTCGATATAGAAATCGCCAGTAAAGCCGATAGAACGCGCATACTCAACAGTCATCTTCATAAGTCTTGCCATATTGTCAAGCTCAAGACCCATATTTGTGTTCAGCAGAGTTTCGTAGCCCTCACGTCCGCCCCAGAATACATAGCCCGTACCGCCGAGCTTAACTGTTGACTCAACAGCCTTCTTGATCTGAGCTGCAGCATAAGCGAAAACATCTGCGGAAGGGGAAGTTCCAGCGCCGTGCATATATCTCGGGTGATCAAAGCACTTAGCAGTACCCCAGAGGAGCTTTTTGCTTGGGTCAGCCTTCATTTTTTCCTCGATATAGTCGATAACCTCGTCAAACTTTGCATTTGTCTCAGCAAGGCTGCCGTACTCGGGAGAAATATCTCTGTCATGATAGCAGAAATAGTCGATAGAGAGCTTGTCCATTATCTCGAAAGCAGCGTCTACCTTAGCCTTTGATCTTGCCTCGGGAGTATCCTCTCCCCATGTCTTGTCGGCGGTACCGCAGCCGAACATATCAGTACCGTCGCCGCCCATTGTGTGCCACCATGACAGAGCAAATTTGAGCTGCTCTCTCATAGTCTTGCCCATTACAACCTCGTCGGGGTTGTAATACTTGAACGAGAGGGGATTTGTACTGTTAACTCCCTCATACTTGACCTTAGGAATATCCTTAAAAAATTCCGCCATTTTTATAACCTCCGTAAAACATAATATCGTAAAAACGATTACACTATAATTGTACAACAAAACAGGTACGTTTGTCAACTGTTTTTTTATAGATTTTGCTATATTTTAATAATTTTATAGATATTAATATTATGCAGTATTACCCGAAAGAGTGTAATTTCGTTATGTAATCAGATAAACTGACAACAGCCGGAAGAAACAACCTCTCCACAATTTTAAGGACAGCAGAAAATATAACCAAACCCTATTGCCGACCGTCGGCAGCTTTCTCATTATTTGAATTATACCGCATTCAGTTAACAAATCCTCGGCAGCAGCTCTCCGCTTGGCTGAGGCAGCAGCGTTTCTGCGCCGATCTCTGTCTTCAGTATGACCTTTCCTGCATTTTCGGCGGTAACTCTGCCGATAACTGCGGCATTTTTAGAATAAGGACATTCCCTCAGTGCGGAAACTATTTTCTCAGCCTCTCTTTCCGGAGCAAAAATAACAATTCTGCCCTCGCAGGCAAGATACAGCGGTTCAAGCCCCAGCATACCGCACACGCCCTTGACCTCCTCCGCCACGGGAATATTTTCCGCTTCTAGGGATATGCCCACACCGCTTTGTCCTGCGATCTCATAAAGGACCGTTCCAACTCCGCCTCGTGTCGCGTCTCTGATAACGTGGATATTGTCCGTTGCCTGATACATTCTTTCAACGGTATTCCAAAGGGGAGCGCAGTCGCTTGAAACGTCTGCCTCGATACCAAATTCGTCTCTTGCAAGCAGTATAGTACAGCCGTGTCTGCCTATATCTCCGCTGACGATAACGGCGTCGCCGGGCTTTGCGTATGCTCCGGAGGTATGGGCGTTATCCATTATCCTGCCTATGCCCGTTGTGGTTATAAAGACCTTATCGGCCTGTCCTTTTCCTGCGACCTTGGTGTCTCCTGCGACTATCTTCACGCCTGCCTCGTCGGCGGTTTTCTTCATTGCGGCGGCGATCTCCTCAAGCTTATCCAGCGGAAAGCCCTCCTCGATAACAAATGCGCAGGTCATATACATGGGCTTTGCGCCCATACAGGCAAGATCGTTGACTGTTCCGCAGACGGACAGCTTGCCTATATTTCCGCCCGCAAATTCAATGGGAGACACCACAAATCCGTCGGTAGTAAACGCAAGCCTTTCCGTTCCGATATTAAGCGCCGCCGCGTCGTCCGCGGTAAACTGAGGATTTGCAAAATGCGCTTTGAATACCTTTTCTATAAGCTCCGACGTTTGTTTTCCCCCTGCGCCGTGGGCAAGGGTAACGTATTCATTTGACATATTATGACCTCTTTTCGGATTATTTATTTCTGAGATAAATAAGAATTTATTTGATGAATTATTGGTTAAAACTATCTTGTGCTTTTTTGGCGGTTTGTCTGCGCTTTTCCAAAGTTGTATTGAACATTGCATCTGCTACTTTTGGCAACATTTCGTAAATAATCTTAGTTCCTTCTTCGGTGATACCGTCTTTGGTAGCTACACGAGTAACAACATCATTAAAGGAAAGTTTTTTTTCAAGCATTAGATTACCTGTTCCAACCATTGTTTGCAGTAACATTTGTATAATTTGTTGCTCTGAAATTGCAGTATGTTTTTTTGCTGAATTATTGATTACATCAAAAATAGCAGAGATAAATCCGGGCATACAGCTTACCAGTTCAGAACCCATTCCAATTTCTTCTTCAGGCAATTCAATTACATCACCCATACATTTAAGCAAATTTTCTAATGTAATCTTGTCATCACCACTAACTAAACTATTGTAGCATACCAAAGTTTGGGATTTATTTATCTCTGCTGTAACACTTGGGATAGCCTTTGCAATTTTATGATTCACAGTTTTTGACATCATCTCAAAAGTAACACTGCCATTTAAAGAAACAATAAGCGTACTTTCACTTATAACTGGTTTGATTTCATTCAATATGAATTTTATGTCAATAGGTCGAACGCAAATAAATATAATATCTGTCAAAGTTGCAAGTTCTGTATTAGTTTTACACGCATTAAAAATGTTTGTTAGGTGTGCTATTTTTTCATAAGTTCTGTTTGCAACATATAAATCTTCACATTTAACATATTCTGCCTCTGCTATTTTCTCCAGAATCATTTTGCCCATACTGCCATATCCAATTATTCCAACTTTCATTATTTTTCCTCCGAATTACTTATTGCTATTTAACTTTTATAAATAAATTCCGATTTTGAAAATTATAGTTCTTACATTCCATACTGATAATAAGCCGAGCAAGCTCCCTCGCCCGAAACCATACACGCTCCCACGGGGTGCTGAGGAGTACATACCTTGCCGAAAGCCTTGCAGTCGCAAGGCTTGCATTTTCCACGCAGGACGTCTCCGCAGCGGCAGGCAGGGTTCGGTTTTCCCTCTATTTTCGGAATACCGTACTTTTTCCGAGCGTCGAGATCGGCATATTCGTCTCTGAGGACAAGCCCCGACATTGGTATTATCCCCAGACCTCTCCACTCGCTGTCGCAGGGACGCATTACCTTTTCAACCAATTTCTGAGCCGCAGGATTTCCCTCCGCTTTTACCACTCTGGGATAGCAGTTTCTGAAAAACGGCTCGCCCTTTTGCGAAAGACTGACCGTGACCGCAAGGGCAGTCAGAAGCTCCGAGGCAGTAAAGCCCGTCACTATTCCCGATACGCCCTGGCGGCACAAATCCTCGCATATTTTTGTACCCGTGATAGCGTTGACGTGTCCCGGGTAAAGGAATGCGTCCGCGCTGTTCTTCAAAGCCTGATATGCGTTGGGCATTGTCTTGTTTGCCCCGAGAATTGAGAAGTTTACAATTCCCTCTCTTTTTGCTTTTTCGACTGCAAGACAGGCTGAGGGCGTTGTGGTCTCAAAGCCTACCGCAAGGAAAACTACCTGCTTATCGGGATTTTCCTTTGCATGATCTACGGCGTCCATAGGGGAATATACTGTCCTGATCTTCGCTCCCATTGATCTTGCTTCTGCGAGGCTCATTTCCGTACCCGGTACTCTTATCAAGTCGCCGAACGTGCATATTTCGCAGTTCTTTTCAAGAGTAAGATAAACAGCCTCGTCGATAAAACCCACAGGTGTTACGCAAACGGGACATCCGGGACCCGAGATAAGCTCTATCTGCGGGGGAAGTATCTTTCTTATGCCCAGCCTGAATATCTCGTGAGTATGCGTACCGCAGACCTCCATGATCCTCAGTGGTCTGCCGCTGTAGGACATTATTATTTCCTTAGCCGACTGAATGCTGCTCATAGCAGTTCCCCCATAACGTCTGCCGCCTCGTCATCGTCGGACTGAGTTATCTTTGCTATAGCAACTCCTGCGTGGACCATTACATAATCCCCGGGTTCTAAATCCTCGATAAGCTCGGCGGACACGCTTCTTTTGGCTCCGCTTGCGTCAATGACCGCCGTATCCTCGTTAACGCTTACTACCTTTGCCGATAAACCTACGCACATAATATTACCTCTTTCCATATTTGAGATCTTCGTCCGCGCAGGGACGATCCTGCAATTTATTCTGTATACAATCGTTACTGTCAACTATTGGTTTTAAAAGCTGCCTGTCCCAGACATATCCCTCCGTCGTTGGGTGGGATAAGGCTGTGCAGCAAGACCTTAAACCCCGTATTTTCAAGCCTTTCCTTTGTTAGCCTTAACAGCAGTATATTCTGAAAAACTCCGCCGCTTAAAGCGCACACGTCAAGTCCGCTGTCTTTTCGTATCTTTTTACACCCCGCCGTTATCATATCGGCGAGAACAACATGAAAAAGATATGCAAGCCTGCCTTGTACATCTTTTGTACGGTTAACGGGTTTACTGTATATTCTTGCTGTGTATTCCGCCAGCATATCTGTTCTAAGAGTAAAATAGTTCTCCGATATATCAATGGCATCATCGCTTTTCAGACAGCTTTCGGCTAACTCGGGTCGAGACTGCTCATATTCCTCCGCAGCAAACTGCAAAGCCATAGACGCTTCGCCCTCAAAGGTCGATGATCTGCGTATTCCCAGTATAGCGGAAACTCCGTCAAAAAGACGTCCGCAGGAAGTCGATCTTACACAGTTTATATTTTTGTCCGCCATTGCTTTCTGGACTTTAAAGGTCTGCCTGTCGCACAAGCCCAGCGATACGCAGCTCTCCTCCGCCTTATCTCCAAGTCTTGAGTATAAAAGCTGTACAGCGATCCTCCAACCCTCTTTTGAGGACAAATCCCCGCCTGCCTGCATAAACGGTTTGATACTTCCGGCACGCTTAAATCCGCTTTGATCGCATACCAGAAATTCGCCGCCCCATATCGTGCCGTCCGCACCGTAGCCCGTTCCGTCGAAGGAAACTCCTATTACCTTGCCGCAGTAATTGTTTTCCGCCAAACATGACAGAATATGAGCGTAATGGTGCTGAATTTTTTTCAGCGGAACATTCCATTTTTCCGCAAATTCCTCTGCCACAACGGCGGTATTATACTTGGGGTGCATATCGCATATCACATATTCGGGGGATACCTCCAAAAGTCCGCACATTCTTTCAACAGACTGACGCAGCGCGTTTACCGTTCGTATATCCGACATATCGCCCACATAGGGAGAGGGATAGAAAAGTCCGTTTTTCACAAGACAAAATGTATTTTTCAGTTCCCCTCCGATCGCAAGAGCGTTTTTTCCCTCAAAACCCGATACCGTAAAGGGCAAAGGAGCAAATCCTCTGGAACGCCGTATCATATAGGGCTTGCCGAATATCCAGTCAGTCACAGTATCGTCCGCCCGCAGGAGAATTTTTCTGTTGTGGGATAAGATCAGATCGCAGAACTGCGATATTTCTTTTTGGGCGTCCCCGTCGTCTCGGCAGATAGGCGCTCCGCTGACATTTCCGCTTGTCATCACAAGGCAGTCGGTCATTTTCAGTCCGTCGGGATAATCAAACAACAGCATCTGCACAGGCGCATAGGGGAGCATTACCCCCACAGTCGGATTATCGGGAGACACTTCAAAACACAAATTTGTGTTTTTTCCCTTTTTCAGTAAGATGATAGGCTTCTGCCAGCCGTCCGCAAGCTTTTCCTGTTCTGGGGAGATCTCACATTCCCGCTTTACCGTGTCCGAATCTCTCATCATTACGGCAAAGGGCTTTGCGGGACGTTTTTTCATCTCCCTCAGCCTTTTGACTGCCCCAGTGTCCTTTGCGTTGCAGCAGAGGTGAAATCCGCCGATACCCTTGACAGCGATTATTTTTCCCGACATAATTTCACGTCTTGCGAGCTTTATCGCCTCACCGCCCTTTATATCCGTCCCGAGGATATAAACCTCGGGGCCGCAGTCGTTACAGCACACGGGCTGAGCGTCAAAGCGGCGTGTTTCGGGACTGGTATATTCTCTTTCGCATTCTTTGCACATAGGAAATCCGCCCATGCTGGTTCGCTCTCTGTCATAGGGCATAGAATTTAAAATTGTTAGTCTCGGACCGCATTGAGTGCAGTTTATGAAGGGGTGGAGATACCGTCTGTCGGAAGGATCAAAAAGCTCCCTCCTGCACTTGGGACAGATAGCGATGTCCGGAGAAACGAAAATATCTCCGTACTCCTTTTCGCTTTCGATTATGCGGAAATCCTCTGCCTGAAAATCTTCGCAGGGAACGGCATTTATACTTAAGATCATTGAACGCTCGGGAGGGGATCCCTTAAATTCAGCAAGAAAACCGTCTATATCCGACTGTCCGCCCTTTGCAAAAATCTCCACATACGAGCCTTTGTTTGCTACTGTTCCCAGTATATTATGCTTTGCCGCAGCAATGGCGGTAAAGGGACGAAAGCCCACTCCCTGCACGATACCGCATATATCGATTTTTAACGCAGGCATTTGATCTCCTCCCTCCTGTTCGGTATCTTAAACGCAATTTTGTTTTTCTTATGATTTATTTAGACGTCCCGACACCGCAAAATGCGGAAAGTCTATAAATTCGCCTTTGTAATTTCTCAGCGCTCGCTTCAAGGAAATATCTCCGATAATAACATCGTAATGTTCCGCAGAGACGCACTCATAAAAGTCCTCCTCACCGGCAATATGAAAATCTCCCTCATACATATAAGCCGGGTTTGTCATAAACCAGCTTGCACAACGGACATTGCAGTCCCGCAGTCTTTCACGCAGAGCGTTGGCGGCAAACTGCTGATGAACTATAAGTACATTTCTGTGCTTTATATCATGTATCTGTGCAATGATATTTTCGGGAATATAGGGAAATCCCGTTTCAAAGGATATACCGAAACGATCCTGCAAATACTCCGCTGTCCTTAATCCCGAGGGAGCGATAACCAGAATTTTTTCACATTCGCTTGCTCTTTTCACCTCGTCCAGTCCCGAGCCCATACCGAAGCATACAGGCTCAAATCCTTGACCTTTAAGTACGGAAACAAAATTCTCCGCAGAAGTTTCGGAAATGTTAAGGGGAGTTGCTCCGATAATGCCGATCTTGTTTTTTACCTTTGGAAAATTGTCGAGAGAAAAGGTTTTGAAAAGCTCAAGATAAGCCTTTTCCTCTCCCTTGTCGTACAGATCTGTGCCTGTGGTATCGACCGTTATGCAGGGCAGATCGGTCTTTTTTTCGCTCATTCGCTTTAAAGCCTTATAGTCGGTGGCGATCACCGCAGGTACGGGAGTTCCTATAATAGCGGTGAACTCCGCTTTTATCTGATCTGCAGCTTTGAAAAGCTTTTGCACAAGCCTGTCGTCACGTCCGAGAATGGCGTCCATATCGCGGAGACCTGCGCTGAAAAGCGCGCTTTTCCCTGTAGTCCAGCGAGGCTCGTCAAAGCCGCAGACATTGCCCGCACAGCCTCCCGCGTCGCAGATGACTATAAGTCCGCCGAGCTCGTAAAGTACTCCCACAGCGCCTGAATTATCAGGAGCAAGCGGGGATATGTATTTCAGCATTTTTTTCATAGTAAACCTCTTAAATGACCGTTTTTTCCGAAATTGCCCTATCCAGCTTTTCAAACAGCAGGATAACTCCGCGATAACCGAAGGGCTGAGCTTCCTCGTTGAAATGAACACCTGCCGTATCGGGGTGATAGTATACGGCGTCGCTGCCTATAACGGCGTCAATATCTCCGCCGTCCTCATAGAAAAGCATGGTGGGAGACAGATTTGAAAATATCTTTGTATCAGGGGAAAGCTCCGCGATCTTCTTTACAAAGATAAAATTTCTCTCTGTAACGGTGCCGTATATCTCGCCTACCTTAAAGCCGTATCTTATCAGTGCAAGGGATAATTCAAAGCTGTCGGCATTGAGATTTTCCCCTACGGCAAAATTAAGCGAGCCGTACTTTTCTTTGAAAATCCCAACCGTTTTTTCGGCGGCGGAATAATACTCCTCATCATTAAATTCCACTCCGATAGCCTGACCCAGCAGTCTGTACTGATTTGCGATCTTGTCAAGCTGATACATACGGGTAAGCTCCACAGAGGGTATACCCAAAGACTTTTCCATTTCCTGCGCCGCATAGCGGCTTTCAGCATTGAGTACAAGATTGAAATTTGCTCTTGACAGTTTGGCGTACTCCTCCATATCCTCACAGCGGGACAGCTCCCTCACCCGCTTTATTCCTGCCGATCTCAGCAGAGAATAGATTTCACAGTTATCGTCAAGGGGAGAGAAAAATCCCATTATATTGCATTCGTTTGAAACTCTTTTCTGAGGTCTGAGCAGAGAGTAAACAGCCTTTCTTACCGCCGCCATAGGAGGCAAACGCTTTTCCCTTGTGAGAGCGTACATATAGCAGGGCACAGCGGGAACTCCTGCGGTCTCCTCGCATTTTCTGCATACTCTTTCCATATCCGTACCCAGCAGGGCGTCAACGCAGGTTATGCATATCATCACAGCCGAGGGCGTATAGTCAAGCTCTCCGCAAAGCTCCTTTACCGCCTTTGGTATCTTTGTCAGATGTCTGCCTGTGACAATGTCGGTATCGTCCAGACAAAGATAAAAAAATCTTTCGTTATAGCCAAGATCGTCAAGCAAAGCGGTATTTCTTCCGCAGCACCCCGGGGCGACCAGCAGCATTACGGAATTCGGGATAGCAAGTCCTGCGCGTTTTACCCCGAAGCCCTTTGCTCCGGGGGAGTTAAAGGCAAGTGTTGCGGGAGAGCTGTAAATTAAATGCTCCGACGATCTAAGCTCCGAGGGGATACAGTCATATCCCCTGTCTGATAATTCTTTTGCAGTTATGTAAAAAGCTTCACTCATCTGAAGATTCCTCGCTTATCAGCTTTTCGGCAAGAGCCGTAAAACGCTTTGCAGTTTCACAGTCGGGGTCTCCCTCGATAACGGTCATACCCATATCCTCGTACTTTATAATGTCTGCGGAGCGGGGAATATCCGCCACTATTTCAAGTCCTGAGTTTTCGGCGAAGGCACGGACTTTTTCTTCTTCGTTTTCTACTGCTCGGCGGTTCATTATAATTCCTCTTACCCTTGCGTAGCTTCTGTCCTCGAAATTCTTTACGGCGCGGTTTATGTTATCAGCCGCATATAGAGCCATTTTTTCTCCCGAGGTAACAATTAGTACCTGCGAGGCGTAGCCCTCTCTTATGGGAGCGGCAAAGCCTCCGCACACAACGTCTCCCAGAACGTCGTAAAGCACCACATCAGGCTGAAATTTTTCAAACAGCCGAAGCTCCTCCAACAGAGAAAAAGTAGTGATTATTCCTCTGCCCGCACAGCCGAGCCCCGGAGTAGGACCTCCCGTTTCGATACAGAGAATTCCCCCATAGCCGATTTTTGATATTTCTTCGATGCGCTCAGGCTCGTCGTCATTTTCCCGAAGATAGTTCATCACAGGAGTAACAGGCTTACCGCTCAGAAGATTTATAGTAGAGTCAGCCTTCGGATCACAGCCTATCTGAATGACCCGTTTCCCCAGATTGGCAAACGCCGCCGCAAGATTTGCGGTGCAGGTAGATTTTCCTATGCCGCCCTTACCGTATATTGCTATCTTTATCATAAAAGCTCCTTTAGATTTCTGTTTATAAGATTTGGAATGCTTTTCGCAAAGCATCTGCCCGAAAATGCATAATGGGGCAAAGAGTAAAGCTTTGTACCCTTTGGAAAAATATATCTGTAAAGCGGATCCGCAATGACCGCTTTCGGACGTTTTTCCGCAAGCGCATTTTCAATATCCTCCTCAGAGTATATTCTCATATCGCCATTTACAAGAAGATCATTTTCGGTATCAAGCGGACATATCACCTGCGCCGATATTCCGAAATCAGCAGATAAAGCCGCCGCAAGCGAGCCTGCAAAAATACTTTCTCCTATAATGAAAAGCTCAGACGGACTTTCATGATAACGTTCGTTACAGGGATAAACGCATTTTATTCCGCCTTCAGCAATTTTTAGGCAGTCGGACAGCCTTTTTGCAAATTTTTCTCCTATCGGCACTCCGCAGACATAGGGAATACCGAATTTATCTTTCATATATTCCGCCGCAGAAAGCCCACTGTAAGAGATAACAAGATTGACCTCCGCTGACGCAGCACGGGAAATTTCCGAAAGGCTCGATCCCATTCCAAAGCAGGAAACAACTTTAAACCCCTCGTCGGCAAGCCATTTTTTGATACTTTCCACAGAACCGTTAAGGGCAAAGTCAAGGGGAGTTGCCCCGAGAATATTAACTCCCTGCCCGATAATTTCAAAACGCTCCGTACAAAAACATTCCGCAAGGGAACGAAAAGCCTCCCCCGCGCCCGACAGATAGGAATGCATTCCGTTAGTGTGCAGAGGAATGGTTTTTATGCCCGACTGCCGCCAAATTTCCTCCGCCAGCGCGTCGAAGTCCACACCTGTCATCATAGGCATGGGCGAGCCGCACAGAGCGATAAACTCAGGGGAAAGCTCCCGCGCCGATTTACAGATATCCTCCACAAGCTTTGCGTCGTTTCCAAGAACTGCGTCCATTTCGGTAAGAGCGGAAATATATATCTTCGATCTCGTATCATACCAGCGGGGCTCATCATGAGTAGAATATGTTGAGTTACAGCCCGAAGCGTCGTGCACCACAACCATACCTCCGAACTCATACAGCGCCGAACATACGCCAGAGGTATCCGCTGCATAACAGGGAATGATTCTCGATACATTCTTCATTAATACGCCCCCTTTTAATTAACTGCTGACAATTAACAAAACTGTGCATTACAGCAAATCCCCCAGCCTTTATGCTGGATCACTTCACGTCGGTCTTTCGGTTCGGAAAACGCCTGAGACATCTGATCGGCTATATTCGCTATTCCCGAATAGCCGTAATATCCGCCGTTTGCAACTATGTTTACAAAATAGTCCGTCCGGCAGTAAAACGCCGCTTTCTGACCTACTGCAAGTATTTTTCCGCTTTCGGGACTGAAAAACTCCATTGACGCATCGGCTGCCGAATACAGCATTATATCGGGATATTTTTCAGCCAGCCGTTCAAAGGCTTTTCTGTCGTCGGAAAGTATAGCGTCGGAGAAAATATACCGCACGTTAAATCCGTAACTGCATAAAAGCTCCGCAAAGCCAAAGGGCAGAGTCACTGCGGTGAAATCTATGGCTATGGGAGTGTCTCCGATGAACGACAAAGCGGCTTTCAGTCTGCTCTCCGCTAAAGACTTTTCCTCGGAAAAGTCCGGCTTCGTTACTCCCAGATGACGGCATAATTTCTTATAATTTTCTTCTATCATACAAAAGTCAAAATACACTGGAAGATGTAAATGTTCACTGCCGAAACGCGACGCCAGACGTTCCCCCGACATTTTTGCCGTGGGAATATAGGTGATGTTAAGCCCGCTTTCCGACATTTTCAGGTACTCGTCATAATCCTTGCAGAGAGCGATGTCACGCACATTAAATCCATTTGTACGAAGTATCCTCATAAGCTCGGAGCCTTCGTAAGTGGGGCGGTCATTGCCGATAATACTTACCGAACGCTTATTTATCGGCAGAGGCTTAAGCATATCGTAAAGCTGAATTCTCATCTTTGCGTCTGGGGTAATAGACTTTCTCATTGTAGGGGTCATATAGCAGTCCGCAAAATCTATATGCGGAAATCTTCCCCTCAGCTCGTTAAGAATAACTTCAAAATCGCACCCTGCGAAAAGGTGTATACAGCTTAAAAACAGCAGGACAGCCCTAGGTGTATATGAAAGCTTATCGAGTATCTCCGTAACTCCGTCAATTATATCCTGCTCCATTGTGCCGTCAAACATATCGTTTTCTTCCACGGAGACCCAGCTCATTCTGTCAAGGGCGTTCATTTCCGCCGCCGTGAGAATTACTCCTCTCAGACAGCCCTGAGCGCACACAAATATCTGATGAGCCTGCGGCACGAGCATTCCCGTGTGAACGATGTTCCAAACTCCTCTTGCGGGAGGATTGTATTCGAGCCCCGATTTAAAAGGCGAAGGGTACTGAGCGTCGGCAAGCCGAATTCCCAAGGGCTTTTCATCAGAACTTCCATGCATTTTAATCATCTGTTATTCCTCCGTTCTGAGAAAAGCCGCATATTTCAAGGATTTTTTCAGCGAGTGCTGTAAACTGCTTTGAACTTCGGCTTTCAGGAGCGCAGTTCACTACGGCGCGGTTCTTTTCATCTGCAATGGAGATTTCCTCCGATCTGTCAATACAGCCAATGACCTGTGTGTTAAAATCCTCTGCAAGTATACTTACCAAATCGCCCTCGTTATTTACGTTTCTTCGGTTTAAAATTATACCGCCCAGCTCGGCGTAGCCTCTGCCCTTGAAATTTTCAACAGCCATACATATATTAGCCGCCGCATATCGGGACATTTTTTCTCCCGAGGTAACAACGAAAACCTTGTCCGCATAGCCTTTTCTCATAGGCATTGAAAAACCTCCGCATACCACGTCGCCCAGTACGTCGTATACCACAATGTCAGGACGGTATTTTTCATAAGCGCCTTTCTTTTCAAGCGTTTCCAATGCGGCGATTATTCCCCTGCCGGCACAGCCAAGCCCCGGTACGGGACCTCCCGCCTCAACGCACTTTACTCCGCATTCGCTTTCAAACACCATATCCTCAAGCGAAAAATTTGCGCCCTTATCTCTGACTAAATCCAGTACGGTAGAAATTCTTTTACCGTCATGAAGAAGAGCGGTAGAGTCCGCTTTGGGGTCACAGCCTATCTGCATTACCCTCAGTCCCATTTTTGCAAACGCCGCCGACAGATTTGAAGAAACGGTGGATTTGCCTATACCTCCCTTGCCATATACTGCAAGCTTTATCATTGCGGTACCCTCCGTTCCTGCCAGTCTCCTCTGTCAGTCGTTATCTCATAGCCTATGGACTTCATTCTTCCTTCCAGACAATGCCTGCATTGCGCCGATTCATCTCCTGTACATATCTTATTGTCATAAAGCATGTATTTTTTTCTCACAGCTAACGGAGACAGATTGGGCATAATAACGTTCGCCCCAGCCAAAACGCCTTCCTCTCGTCCTTTGGGACTTATTGTGCCTAAAGCCGTAGTTGCAGGCAGAAGAACCTCGGGAAACATGATCCTGCAAAGACTTAACATAAACAGCGTAAGCTCGTAGGAACCCGCAGGAAAATCTTTAAACTGCGTGTCCTTATGGGGAATAAAAGGACCTATACCTATCATATGCGGTTTAAGCTCTGCAAAAAACAGCATATCCTCGGCAAGACACTCCGCAGTCTGATAAGGAGAGCCTACCATGATCCCCGCCCCTGTTTGATAACCCAAGGACTTTAAGTCCCTCAGACATTTCATTCTGTGTTCCCACGACATTTCACTCGGGTGAAGTCTGCCGTAATGCTCCTTATCGGCGGTCTCATGCCTCAGTAAATATCTGTCGGCACCTGCTTTTTTAAGGGCGGCGTAGTCATCATATTCCATTTCTCCGAGGGACAGCGTTACTGCGCAGTCCGGGTGCGATTTCTTTATACTTCGGATCAACTCTGATATTTTTTCTGTAGTATAAAATCCGTCCTCGCCGCTTTGCAGTACAAAAGTGCGAAATCCCAGAGAATATCCCTCATTACAGCTTTCCAGTATTTCCTCCGCCGTCAGACGATAGCGGGAAACATTCTTATTCGACCGCCTTATACCGCAGTAATAACAGTCGTTTCTGCATATATTTGAGAACTCCACAATACCGCGGACGTAAATTTTTCTTCCGAAAACCGACAAAGAAACAGCTCTTGCCATATCAGCCGCAAGCTTTCTGTCATCGCAAGTAAAGGTCTTAAACAGTCTTATCCATTCGCTGCGGTCAAGAAATTTTTCCTTATTCAGCTTTTCTATAATTTCAGTGTTATTCATAATACCCCTCTGATTTCATATCTGTCCGTATAAGTCGGGAAAGACCTCAAGACTGCGTTTTAAAATACCGTTTATACGCGCTATTGCAATGCCGTAATTTGTAAATGCCACACCCTGATCTTCGGCACATTTCATACGGTAAAGCATTTCACGGCCGTTGAGCATACAGCCGCCGCAATGGATAACAAGGGCATAATCCGATAGTTTATCTGGAAATTCCCGTCCCGACGACGTGAAAATTTCAAGATGTTTACCTGTATATTCTCCAAGCCATTTGGGGAGCTTTACCGTCCCTATATCCTCGCATTGCCTGTGATGAGTACAGCCCTCGGAGATAAGTATTCTGTCTCCGTCCTTAAGACTGTCAAGCTGAGCCGCTCCTTTTACGGCAGTTTCGAGAAATCCCTTGTATCGTGCCATAAGAATTGAAAAGGAGGTAAGCTTTATATCTTCGGGAACCTCCCTGCTCACTCTGCCGAAAGCCTGACTGTCGGTAATGACAACATCAGGCTTTTGCCCCAGCTTTTCCAGAGTGTCTTTAAGCTCGGTATCCTTGACAACAACGGCGACAGCAGAGCTTTCAAGAATATCCCTTATTGCCTGCTGCTGAGGAAGAATAAGTCTCCCTTTCGGAGCGGAGCCGTCCACAGGAACTACCAAAACCGCAATATCACCCGCTTTGATAATATCCCCCACAAGACGTTTTGAATTTTCACCGAACTTTATAAGTCCCGCTGTTTTTTCCCTCAGAGCATTGATCTGCGTATTGTTCTTTGCGGAAATATAGATCTCCTTATCGGACTTTACTTCAGGGATCCCATTCAGCAGATCGCATTTGTTCCAAGCGATTATATACGGCACTTTCTTTTCCTCAAACAAAGAAATAAGCTGTTTTTCGCATTCTCCCATAGGAACGGTACAGTCACACACCAAAACGGCGCAGTCGGCACGATTAAGTACCTGACGGGTCTTTTTCACTCTTTGCGCTCCCAGTTCCCCCTCATCGTCAAAGCCGGGAGTATCGATCATCATCACAGGACCCATAGGCAGAATCTCCATAGCCTTGTAAACGGGATCTGTGGTAGTTCCAAGTCTGTCAGACACAACCGCAAGCTCCTGACCCGTAACTGCATTTACAACGCTTGATTTGCCCGCGTTTCTTCTGCCGAAAAAACCAATATGTACCCTCTCGCCCGAGGGAGTATCATTTAAGCTCATACTATGCACCCGCTTTCAAAATAAAAAACAGCCTTCCCCTAAAGGATATGGCTGTGCCGTCAAATAAAAATTCAGCTATATCTTACTTTCGCCTCAAATTAAATTTTCGGCGTCAGGAGATCGTGTTTATATCAAGTTGTATTTTTTCTTTCAAACCGCCGAATAAACGATCTTTGCGGTAACTCCCTCAAGACGTCCTATTTTTCCTGCAAGAGTGTTTATCACATTCTGAGGAGCGTCAATGGCAACGCTGATAATGTTAACGCCTTTAGCGCGGTAGGGCACACCCATTCTGCCGATAATATATTCGCCGCTTTCGTGGAGCAGAGCGTTTATAGCCTCGGCAGAACCGCTGTTTTCAACTATTATAGCAATTACGGCTACTCTGGTTTCCATTTTTGAATGTTCCTCCGGATGATCTGTATTTTCGATTATGTTTATGACGTTGACCTTACCCTCTTTTTCGCTGTCGCTTTTGGCAAAGACATACACCCGCTCTAATGAGGGAACAAGATATTTTTCTTCCATTGATCTTAACTGTATTGATTACCCTTAAAAGCTTTACGTCTGCGATATTCTTATTCCCAAACCTGCCAGCCTTTCAGCCATGTCATTGCGGGATAGAGTTTTCCTGTTCTGACAAAATATTCTACGCATCTAGCGGCAAGCTTGGTATCTTTCATTGTGTTCCGCTTTAAAATAACAGACTGTCCGTCTGAACAGCTCATCGGCGCTTCTTCTTTAGAATCCAAACAAGCAGGATCAAAGGACGAATAAAAGCATTCGTCTTTTGTGCACGGATCTTTAACATACTGCAGGAAGATCAAGCCGTTGTCCATTTCGAGCTGCATATAATTTTCCTCAAGCTCGGGATCTTGGAATAAGTAAACCCCAAGATTTTGACCGCTTTGTATCTTTTTTATCAGTTGTTTTAAACTATACTCTGTAATTTCTTTTCCGCCGTCAAAAGCAGACGTCATATATTTGATATGCAAACCGGTAGGCATTTTAACTGATCTGTCCTCTGCCTGAATGATAGTTTCACAGCTTTTGACCACGGCAGCAACCTCCGTTCAATTATGATTTAAACACTTAGTATTTATATATAAATTATAATACCTTG
This sequence comes from uncultured Ruminococcus sp., assembly GCA_964399215.1. Taxonomy (GTDB): domain Bacteria; phylum Bacillota; class Clostridia; order Oscillospirales; family Ruminococcaceae; genus Hominimerdicola. The sequence goes on from CAYNPW010000010.1 coordinate 27,167, forward strand.
CAGCAAAAATGTCAACAAAAATTTATAAAAATACGCACACTAATAAATCTGTCTTGCAACTCTTGTGTTTTTATGCTATAATAATATAAATACCCAACAGGAGAATTAAAATGGATCACATAAATATCGGAAATGTAAAAATAGAAAAAACTGCCGCTCTTGCTCCTATGGCGTCTGTGGCGGACAAATCCTATAGACTGCTTTGCAAAGAATTCGGAGCGGCATATCTTGTCAGCGAAATGATATCCTCAAAGGGACTTTGCTTCGGCGATAAAAAAACCTCCCGTCTGTGCGAAATTGAACCGGAGGAACGACCTTACGCTTTACAGCTTTTTGGCGAGGAGCCTTACTATATGGGCAGAGCGGCGGATATGCTTAATAAATTTTCTCCCGATATTATCGATATAAATATGGGCTGTCCCGTGCCGAAAATAGTGGGAAACGGCTCGGGCTCCGCCCTGATGAGAGACCCGCAGAAAGCATTTGAAATTGCGAAGGAAACCGTTAAAAACGCTCAGTGTCCTGTTACTGTGAAATTTCGGGCAGGCTGGGACGAGAACAGCATAAACGCCGCAGAATTTGCTAAAATCATGGAACAGGCAGGCGTTTCGGCAGTAGCCGTTCACGGACGTACCAGAACTCAGTTTTATTCAGGCAGCGCGGACTGGGATATTGTCCGTCAGGTCAAGAGATCCGTGAAAATACCCGTAATAGGTAACGGCGATGTTAAAGACGGCGAAAGCTGTAAAAAGATGTACGAAGAAACAGGCTGTGATCTGGTAATGCTTGCCCGCGGCTCATACGGCAGACCGTGGATTTTTAAAGAGATCCGTCATTATCTTGAAACGGGAGTGATCCTGTCCGAACCGGACATTGAAGAAAAAATGCGGATAATGATAAAACACTGCGAATATCTTTGCAGATATAAGGGCGAAAAGCAGGGAATGAAAGAAGCCCGCAAGAATGTTGCTTGGTACGTCAAAGGACTTAAAGGCTCGGCAAAGCTGAGAGCAGAATGCGGAAATCTTAACACCTTGGAGCAAGCAAAGTCAATGGCTGAAAGAATTATCGGTTTACAGTCAGAATAATAAGGAGCAGAATATGAAATACAACACATATCTTTTTGATCTGGACGGTACCCTTACCGACTCGGGCTTGGGAATTATAAACGCAGTCAAATATTCCCTGAAAAAATCGGGGGACGAAATCCCTCCTCAAAGCGTTCTGCTGAAATTTATCGGACCTCCGCTGTGGGAGTCCTTTGAAAGCTTATGCGGATTTTCCAAAGAAAAGGCGGAGACTGCCGTTCGGTATTACAGAGAGTATTACCGTGAAACAGGCTTGTTTGAAAATATGGTGTACGACGGAATTACCGAACTGCTGAAAAGGCTTAAGGACGGCGGTAAACAGCTTGCCGTTGCCACATCGAAGCCCGAACCTTTTTCTGTAAGAATATTGGAGCATTTCGGTCTTGCGGACTATTTTGACAGCATTACAGGCTCAAATCTTGACGGCACAAGACGGGAAAAATCTGAGGTAGTCGCCTGTGCTCTTGAACGCTGCGGAGTGACGGATAAGTCCAAAGCCGTTATGATAGGCGACAGAAAGCACGATATTATCGGCGCGCACTCCAACGGACTGGAATGTATCTATGTTTTATACGGCTACGGCAATGCCGACGAGGCAAAAGAGTATAATGCGCAGTACATTGTAAAAAGTCCTGCGGAGATCGCCGACATATAAGGAGAATATACTATGACAACAATAAAAGATATTTACGACTATATAGACGAGATCGCTCCCTTTTCATTGCAGGAAAGCTACGATAACAGCGGACTGATCATCGGCAATGAAAAATACGGAGTAACGAAAATCCTGATCGCTCTGGACGTTACCGAGGACATAGCTTTGGAGGCAGTAAAAAAGGACGCCGAGCTTATGATTACTCATCACCCCGTTATATTCAGGGCGGTAAAAAGGATAGACACCAGAACTCCGTTGGGAATACTTCTGGCAGGCGATACTTCGGTCATATCCGCCCACACTAATTTTGACAGCGCGGTAATGAACGATATACTCTGTGAAAAGCTGGGACTTACGCCAAAAGAACCGCTGGCAGTGGAAAACGGCGTTCCCATAGGCTATATCTGCGAGAGCGATAAGGAGTACACGGCAAAGGAAATTGCGGTAACGATAAAGAACGCTCTGGGAAACAAGGTAGTTCGTTACAATGACTTTGCCGACAGCGACGAAGAAAACGAAGAAAAAATAAAACGTATCGCAGTATGCTCGGGCAGCGGCGGAAGCTTTCTTTCTGACGTTATCTCTAAAAACTGCGGCGCATTCATTACCGGAGACGTCAAGCACGACGTCTTTATCGACGGTCATAATGCAGGCGTCCGTATATTTGACGCAGGTCATTTTCATACGGAAAATATTTTCTGCGAATATATGCGGAAAAAGCTGTCGGAGAAATTCCCCGATATAGAGGTTCTTACTGCGGAAAACAACAGAGATATTTTAAACTACGAATTTTAAGGAGATATAAAAGTGGCTTTAGACGGAGTATATTTAAGTCTGCTGAAAAAGGAATTCCATTGCCTTTTAAACGGACGTGTGGATAAGATCCACCAGCCCTCCAAAGAGGAAATCATCATAGCTATACGTACCCGTGAGGAGGGTCTTAAAAGACTGCTTATCAGCACCGGATCAGGCTCGGCAAGGGTTCATCTGACTACTTCGTCGATCGAAAACCCCAAACAGCCGCCTATGTTCTGTATGCTTATGAGAAAGCATTTGTCCTCAGGCAAGCTTGTGAACATTCGTCAGGACGGTTTTGAAAGAATCCTGTATCTGGACTTTGACGCCTCCAATGAAATGGGTGATATTGTCAGAATTACCCTCGCGGTCGAAATTATGGGCAGACGTTCAAATCTTCTGATTTTAAATTCCGAAGGAAAAATTATAGACAGTATCAAGCGCGTCGGACAGGACGTTTCCTCACGCCCTGTACTGCCGGGAATGACATATGAGGTTCCGCCTAAAAAGGATAAGCTGAGCCTTACAGAATGCGAAAGAGCCGATTTTGAGGAACGTATCAAAGCTCAGCCCACTCAGGAGCTTTCAAAGGGCATTATGAATACGCTGGAGGGAATATCGCCTGTTTTCGCGAGAGAATGCGCCTTTTTTTCAGGGCATGGAGAGGAGCTTATTATCGCGGATATGACCGCCGATCACTTTGACAGATTATGGTTCTATATAGGCAGGGTAAGGGAAAGTCTTGAGAAATCCCTTAATAATTTTACTGTACTGAAAACAAAGGAGGGAAGTCTTAAAGACTTTTGCTTCTGCGGGATAAATCAGTACGGAGGACTTATGATTACAAAGTTTTTCACTTCTCCGTCTGAGCTTCTGGACTACTTCTATTCGGAAAGAGACGCACTGTCCCGCACAAAACAAAAGGCTCAGGACTTGTTCAGACTGCTGGCAAACACCATAGAGCGTACCGAAAGGCGTGTTAAAAATCAGAAATTTGAACTGACGGAGTGCGCCGAGCGGGAAAAATTCCGTCAGTACGGCGATCTGATAATGGCAAATCTTTACGGACTGGAAAAAGGCATGACTGAATTGGAGGCTTACAATTTTTATATTGAAGAAAATCCGCTTGTAAAAATACCGCTGGATAAAAGGCTTACGCCTACTCAGAACGCGCAGAAATATTATAAGGAGTACCGCAAGCTTGATACCGCCGAAAAAAAGCTGAGAGAGCTCATCTCGGCAGGCGAGGAGGAAGCGAAGTACTTAGACACGGTTTTCGACGCACTGACAAGAGCGCAGACCGAGGGCGACATAGGCGAGCTGAGAAACGAGCTTGCGGAGCAGGGCTATGTAAAGCGCGGAAAATTCAAGGGCAAACCGCCGAAGGCAATGCCTCCGCTGAAATTCCGTTCGTCGGAGGGCTATGAAATCCGCGTGGGAAGAAACAACAAGCAGAACGATATGCTGACCTGCAAGCAGGCGGAAAAGTCCGATATATGGCTGCACGTCAAGGATATAACCGGGTGTCACGTTATAATAAGCTGTCCGAAAACGGATAACGGAAAAACAGATGAAATGCCGCCCGATAAGACTATCGAGGAGGCGGCAATAATAGCGGCGTACTATTCCAAAGGAAAAGGTTCGTCGAGAGTAGATGTCGATTATACATTTATCCGCAATGTAAAAAAGCCAAACGGAGCTAAGCCGGGAATGGTGATATTCACACACAACTACACCATAACCGTCAAGCCCGATGAAGAATTGGTAAAGAAACTGGCGATGCGCTAATATAAGCCAAGCGGTTTATTCATATTTTTTCAGAAACCCGAATGCTTTGATATTGACAAAGCATTCGGGTCGTGCTATAATATATTTAGATGATTTTCTAAATTATATAGAAAGAAGATGAAGAAATGGGTTTTCCCGAAACTTTTAAGGCGCTGTCAGATCCTGTGCGGCGAGAAATACTTACTATGCTTAAAGAAGGACGAAAATCTGCAGGAGAGATCTCCTCACATTTCGATATGACGGGAGCAACTGTGTCCTATCACCTCAGTCAACTGAAAAAATCAGGACTGGTATATGAAGAAAGGAAGAAGAATTTCATATTTTACAGTCTGAATATATCGGTATTTGAGGAGCTGATAATGTGGGTATCTCAATTCACGTCGGACGCCGAAAAGGAGGCTGACAGCTGTGAAAATCAAGCTTAGCCAAACGGATACCTTTACCTCTCTGCTTTGTCTGACAGGTATAATCCCCGGAATAATGTTTTACGGCAGACTGCCCGAAAGACTTCCCATACACTTTGATATTAACGATCAGCCCGATCATTATGCCTATAAGGCTATAGTGGTTTTCGGGATTCCCGTTCTGATGTGCATTATTCAGATAATATGCTGCGCATATGCGTATGACCGTGAGGGAGAAAAAGTCCCAAAGAAAGCAAGGCAGATAAGCAGATTTATTATTCCTGTTCTTACTGTTCTTTCGGAGTTCCTAATAATAACGTTTGTAATGGACTGCCGCATTAAGGTCGGAACGACAATAACGTTCTTTCTGTCTCTGATGCTGATAATTCTGGGCAATTATATGCCCAAATGCAGGAGAAATTCCACGTTCGGCATAAAAACCCCGTCAACGCTGAAAAGCGATCATGTGTGGTATAAAACTCACCGTCTTGCAGGCAAACTGAGTATTATAGCTGGACTAGCCGCTATTTTGCTGTCATTAGCCGAAATGCTCATACCCGCCGTTGCAGTACTGCTTTCAGCGGTGCTGATTCCGTCAGCGTATTCATTTGTAATAGCAGATAATGAAAACAGGAGCTGATCGGCTCCTGTTTGTGTTTTATTCGGTTTAATTGTCTGTTTCCACAAATGTTCCGTCGTCCTCCATAAGAGCGAAAGTAATGTCAAATTCAAATTCCTGCTGCGTATCGGTGGAAGGACGGTAAACATGGCAGGTGATCCGGTCGCCGATATCGTAGCTCTGTATAAACATGTCCAAATCGCCTATACTGATAACCTCTGTGCCGTCAATATGAGTAATTATGTCGCCTATATTAAGCTTTGTGGAGAACGCGTCGCTGTCGGCCTCAATATCCTCAACATAAAGACCCGGCTGAACACCATAAATATTTGCCGTAACAATGTCGACAGCAGAGAACGTTATTCCGGTTTTGACCCTGTCAAGCACCTTTCCGTGTTCAATAAGCTGCTCTATTATTTCCTTTGCCGTGTTGGTTGGGATCGCAAAGCCTATCCTTTCATAATCAAGAGTAGTAAGCTTTGACGCAGTGATTCCTATAACCTGACCGTACATATTAAACAGCGCGCCGCCTGAATTTCCGGGATTGATCGCAGCGTCTACCTGTATGCATTTCGGCGCGATCTGCTGATCGTTTATATTAAGCTCTACCACTCTGTTAAGTCCGGAAACAACGCCGTCGGAAACCGTATTACCATAGCCTGCGGGAGAACCGATAGTTACTACCTCCTCGCCGATCTCAACATCGTCGGAATTTCCGAACTCAGCAGGAGTCAGACCCTCCGCGTCGATTTTAATGACAGCAATATCGGCAGTTTTGTCAGAACCTACAATTCTTGCCGCGTAAGGCGTTCCGTCATCAAGGACTACTTTAATTCCTTTAGTGGCTTTTGCCACAACATGAGCGTTGGTAACTATGTAGCCGTCGCTTGTAATAATTACTCCGCTGCCCAGAACTGATCCGTTAACAGGAGTTTCGTCTGTATAAACACACAAGGATACAACCATAGGCTTGCATACCTCCGCCAGACCCTCCACCGTATATCTGCCGCTTTCGTCCGTTTTATCTGAAAATGCAGGCTTGTCTGATACAGGAAGTGTAAACTGAATATTATCCTTGCCCTTTACAAATGATGCCAGAAATCCGCTTCCCCTTGCCGTAACGCAGGCAATACCAAACCCGATCGCAATAAAAACTATCGCAAGCAGCAAAATAAGAATTTTTTGTTTCAACGGACGTTTCTTTCCGGGCTTGGGATTTGGTGCGGTTATTCCTTTCCAGAAATCTTCGTCTACTATTTTATCAGCCGTAACCGATCCGTCAGGCATAACAAAGCATTCGCCTCTTTTTACAGAAATATCCTCATCTACGGCGGACTGCTCTGTTTTATTTTCCTTATTTATGTCCTCGCTCATATATCTACTAATCCTCCTCGGGTTTATTCGGCAAAGTAAACACAAATTCAGTATATTCTTCCTTAACGCTTCTGACCATTATTTTTCCGCCGTGAAGCTGCACTATCGAGCGGACAATGTTAAGTCCCAGACCAATTCCGCGGGCATCGAGGCCGCGTGATTTATCCGTTTTATAAAATCTGTCAAATACCAGCGGAAGCTCGTCTTGATCTAATCCCTCTCCGCTGTTTTTTATGGATATGACTGTCATAGAACCTACAGGATTAAATGAAAATTCAATATATCCGCAATCGTTGACGAACTTAATAGCATTTTCGATAAGGTTGTACATTACCTGATGTATCAAATCACAATCAGCGTAAAGGTTAACTCTGTCAACGTCCAGTCCTTTTATCTCTATATGCTTTGATTCCAGCTTGTTTTCAAACGTAACGAGAGTATCAACAATAGGATCAAGCACAGAGAAAACCGTCATTGACGGTTTAAGCTCTCCCGCTTCTATCTTTGCTAAATTAAGCATACTCTTTACAAGTCTTGTAAGTCTGCTTACTTCAGAAGAGATTATTTTCATATAGTATCTATGCTGTTGCTTTGGAATAGTTCCGTCAAGCATACCGTCTACAAAACCGCCGATAGACGTCATAGGAGTCCTCAGTTCATGGGAAACGTTTGCAAGAAAGCTGTTTCGCATGGTGTCATAGCTTTTCAGGTTAGCCGCCATTTCATTAAACGCTATACTGAGCTGACGGAATTCCGCCGTTTCGTAGTCGGGCAGTGTCACAGAAAAATCACCCGAACCAAGCTTTTTTGATACCTCCGCAATTTCCGTAATGGGAGCCGTAAGCTTGATAGTTGCAAAATATACCAGAAACATTACCAATATCAGCACCAGCACAGCGGAAATAATAAAAATCTCCATAATATTGCGCACATAATTATCCTGAGAAGATTTCGGCGAATAAGCGAGTACATAATACTGCGGTCCGTTTCCTCTGAAGCTCACGCCCATAATATGACAAGTCTCTCCCAATGCCCCTTCAAGACTGCTGTAGACATATTGCCCGTCGCCGTCAAAGCTTGCCAGATCACCGGCAGGTACGCTGTCCTCCGCCGTGCCTGTCTTTATGACCACAAAACCGTCCTCTGAACACATAAGAAAATCCGCATTACAGCTTACCGAATAATTTTTAAACTCCTGCGATACCTGTTCCTTCCAGCCCTCGGGATCTTCAGTCATCTTCTCGCCGGAATATAAAGCGAGAGCCTTTGCATTTTTAAGCATAAGACTTTTCTTTTCATCTAAAAAGTATCTGGAAGAAACAAGCAGTAATACTGTTCCTAAGCAACAAAAGCTTACCAGTATTACTGCCGAACATATTGCAAAGTACTTAAAAAATATACTTTTGCGGTTATTCATTGTTTTCTGCTACTTCAAATTTGTAACCTACGCCCCATACCGTTTTAAGAGCCCACTTGTCGGAAACGCCTTCAAGCTTTTCACGGAGTCTCTTAACATGTACGTCAATGGTTCTGGAGTCACCGTAGTATTCAAAGCCCCAGACCTCGTCAAGAAGCTGGTCTCTCGTATATACTCTATTGGGATTTGATGCAAGGTGGAAAAGCAACTCAAGCTCCTTCGGCGGAGTATCAAGCACAACGCCGTTTACTCTCAGTTCATATCTTGTCATATTGACTGAAAGCTTGTCATACTTGACTTCCTTGATCTCAGCCTCTCCCGAGGACTGTCCAACTCTCCTGTAAACAGCCTTGATACGCGCAATAACTTCCTTGGTATCAAACGGCTTAACAATGTAATCGTCAGCTCCAAGCTCAAGACCAAGAACCTTATCGAAGGTCTCAACCTTTGCTGTGATCATAATGATAGGCACATTGGACTTCTTTCTGATCTCTCTGCATACCTGCCAGCCGTCAATGCCGGGGAGCATAATATCCAGAAGAATAATATCAGGCTTTAAGGCATTGAATTTTACAACAGCCTCTTCGCCGTCGTGAGCAAGAATTACGCCGTAGCCCTCTTTTTCTAAATAAAGACGCAGCAGCTCACAAATGTTTTTGTCATCGTCAACTACAAGAACTCTTCCAAGTGACATTTTCTCATCATCCTTTCATCAGTAAATTAAATGAAATTCCGCCTGCATACCTTGCAGGACCTTCCTTACCATACCAGTTTAGAAATTCTGAATTTGAACAAATAAAAGTCAAAATTTCAATTAATACTAACATTATAACAAATTCACAAACGCTCTGTATGAATAATTTGTTAACTTTATGATAATATTTAAAATATCACAAACAGAATTATGTGAACGCTCAATAAAAAATACATAAACTAGGAAAAGTTAACAAATACATAAAATAACATTATGTAAAATTGGAATAATATTAATATAAAGCCTACTAATATTATACCTTATAAGTGGACATAAAGCAAATGACTTACAGCACAAATTTCGGCAAATTTTACGGCGATAAATTGTGCATATCTCCAAAAATTATAAAAAACAGAGTAAATGACTTGAAATTCCCAAAAAAAGTGGTACAATATATTTAGCACTCAAAGAGATAGAGTGCTAACAGTTAAATGAAATGAGTGCTAACCGCTGTAAAAAGCGGCGTATAAATTTCAGAAAAGCTAAATAATAACTTTTTATAAAAGGAGGACATTTATTATGACAATCAAACCGTTAATGGACAGAGTTGTAATCAAGATGACTGAGGCAGAGGAGACTACTAAAAGCGGTATTATCCTCGCAGGCTCGGCAAAGGAAAAGCCTCAGGTCGCAGAGGTCGTTGCCGTTGGACCGGGCAAAGCTGACGTTACTATGGGCGTTAAGGTCGGAGACAAGGTGCTCATCAGCAAGTACAGCGGTACGGACGTCAAGCTTGAAGGCGTAGAGTACACAATTCTTAAAATGGAAGACATTCTCGCAGTTGTAGACTAAGACATATTGATATTTCAGAAAACGGAGGTAATTTATAATGGCAAAAGAAATAATTTACGGCGAAGAAGCAAGAAAGGCTCTTCAGTCGGGTATCGATCAGCTTGCAGATACTGTTAAGATCACTCTCGGACCAAAGGGAAGAAACGTTGTTCTTGATAAGAAGTTCGGCTCTCCGCTTATCACCAATGACGGTGTAACTATAGCTAAGGAGATCGAGCTTGATAATGCTTTTGAAAACATGGGAGCGCAGCTCGTTAAAGAGGTTGCTACAAAGACAAATGACGCTGCAGGCGACGGTACAACTACCGCTACTTTGCTTGCTCAGGCTCTTGTAAGAGAGGGTATGAAGAATATTGCCGCAGGCGCTAATCCTATGATACTGAAGAAGGGTATGTCAAAGGCTGTTAACGCTGCTGTAGAGTCAATTGTCGCTAATTCAAAAAAGGTTGAAAGCTCCGACGAGATCGCAAGAGTAGGCGCAGTTTCTGCGGCTGACGAAGAAATAGGCAAGCTTATTGCCGAGGCTATGGAAAAGGTTACTGCCGACGGCGTTATCACCATTGAGGAATCCAAGACAGCCGAGACATACAGCGAAGTAGTTGAAGGTATGCAGTTCGACAGAGGTTATATCGCTCCATACATGGTAACGGATACCGATAAAATGGAGGCTGTTCTTGACGACGCTTACATTCTTATTACAGACAAGAAAATTTCAAATATCCAGGAAATACTTCCTCTCCTTGAGCAGATCGTAAAATCAGGCGCAAAGCTTCTTATTATTGCCGAGGATGTTGAGGGCGAGGCTCTTTCAACACTTATTGTTAATAAGCTCAGAGGAACATTTACCTGCGTTGCAGTAAAGGCTCCCGGCTTTGGAGACAGAAGAAAGGAAATGCTTCAGGATATTGCTATTCTCACAGGCGGCGAGGTTATTTCTTCGGAGCTTGGTCTTGAACTCAGCGAAACTCAGGTTTCACAGCTCGGACGTGCAAGACAGGTAGTTGTCCAGAAAGAAAATACTATTATTGTTGACGGTGCGGGCGACACTGACGCTATCAAGTCAAGAATAGGACAGATCAAGTCTCAGATCGAGACTACGACTTCCGATTTCGACAGAGAAAAGCTTCAGGAGAGACTTGCCAAGCTTTCCGGCGGCGTAGCTGTTATCAAGGTCGGCGCAGCTACCGAGGTTGAAATGAAAGAAAAGAAGATGAGAATTGAGGACGCTCTTGCAGCTACAAAGGCAGCCGTAGAAGAAGGCATCGTAGCAGGCGGAGGAACAGCTCTTATCAACGCAATGCCCGCTGTCAAGAATCTTGTTGAAACTCTTGAGGGCGACGAAAAAACAGGCGCTCAGATCGTTTACAAGGCGCTTGAGGAGCCTGTAAGACAGATCGCAGCAAATGCAGGTCTTGAGGGAAGCGTAATTATTGACACTATCCAGCGTTCGGGCAAGGTAGGCTACGGCTTCAACGCCTACAGCGCAGAGTATGTAGAAATGATCCCTGCGGGTATCGTTGACCCGACAAAGGTAACACGTTCGGCTCTTCAGAATGCGGCGTCTGTAGCGGCAATGGTTCTTACAACGGAAAGCCTTGTTGCAGACAAAAAGGATCCTGCGGCAGACGCAGCTATGGCAGCGGCAGGCGCAGCAGGCGGCATGGGCGGAATGTACTGATAAAACGAAGTTTATTCTCATTCTGAGGACGGATTTTAGGAAATCACTATAAGAAACGGTTTACGGAGAGCATATAAATGCTCTCCGTTTACTCTGTCAATAAACCTCACATGAAGCAAATAAGGGGCAGTCCTCTATGATGTGCGGAGCTCCTGCGTATGGGGATTTCGCTCCTGCGGGAGCGACGAGGGGCGCTGCCCACTCGACCCCCGCAAGCGCTCTTGCGCCGCGCTTTAATTTACGGTTATCAGCTTCTGCTTACTGTCAAGTATTTTTCATCTCCGTCATCATCTCTAAAAACACCTATATATCAGCCTCAGAACATGAAAAAAACAGCGTTCACCAATCAACCGAATGATGAACGCTGTTTGTTATTTTTTATAGGCTGAAGCGATAATATCTACGCATTTTTCAATTCCCAGCACACCGCTGTTGAGCGAGATATGATAGTTTTTCATATCTCCCCATTTCAAATCTGTATAGAAACGATAATATGCACTGCGGCGTTTGTCTTTATCTTTCAGACGCTTTTCCGGAGTTTCAGAGCTTTCTCCGTAAACCTGTACAATACGTTCTGCACGCTTCTCCGTGTCGGAATGAATGAACACTTTCAGACAATCGGCAGTATCGCTGAGAATGTAATCCGCACAGCGTCCCACAATAACGCAGTCCTCACGCTCGCCGATATCCAGAATTATCTTTCGCTGTATATTCCACAGATAGTCCTGATTTGACTCGTAGTTAGCAGAGCTGCCTGCCGAAAATGCATTGAATAACCAGTTGCCGTGAGCGGTATACTCACCATATTCTGCAACGTATTCCTTAGCAAAACCGCTTTTTTCTGCAAGCTTTTCAATCAGCTCACTGTCATAGCAGGGAATCGACAGCTTTTCTGCAAGCGTTTTACCAATGGTCCTTCCACCACTGCCGAACTGACGGCTGATAGTGATAATTCTCTTTTTCATAATATGACCTTCTTTCTGTAATTATTGACCTTATTCCTCGATCACCTTTACTTTAAGACGATAAATTCTTTTAAATAAAATTAAAGCGATCACAGCTGAAAGTATCTCGGCAATAGGAAATGTCATCCATACCGTCCAAGTATATTCCGAAGCTCCTTTGGCAATATATGCAAAGAGCAGTGCAAACGGAAAAATAAATACCAACTGCCTGCAAACGGAAACGATCAGCGATTCCAAGCCGCCGTTCAAAGCCTGAAAAATTCCCTGAAAAGCTATATTTGCACCGGCAAATATGAAGCTTATGGAAATGATCCTCATAGCGCTCACGCACAGATCCTGCGTTTCTCCGGATAGTCCGAACAGCTCGGAAAACGGATCAGCAAATATCTCAATAACGATAAGACCGGCAAGCATGATTATCAATGTATAAAGCATACCGTATTTCATGCCGTCCTTGATACGCGGTTTACTTCTCATTCCGTGATTGAAAGACACGATCGGAGTGATCGCGTCACGCAGACCGAATGCTGCCATTATGATAAACTGCTGGATCTTATAATATAGACCGTATGCCGTTACCATTGACTCGCTTATACCGCCAAGAATAATATTCAGTCCATATGTCATCACCGACATCAGAGCTTGAGCGATGATCGCCGGCAGACCTATAGCGTATATTTCCTTGATGATCGACGCTGAGGGCTTCCAGTATTTCAGTTTGTTTGAAATATTTCTGTTTACCCTGAGGTGGAATACGAGCGCTAGAATGCAGGCAATAAGCTGACCGATAACAGTGGCATATGCAGCGCCTTTAACACCCATTTCCGGACAGCCAAGCAAGCCGTAAATCATAATCGGATCAAGGATAATATTTGTAAGCGCTCCCGAAATCTGAGCGATAGTTGAATAGTTCGCATGTCCGCTTGCCTGCAATAGCTTTTCGTAAATGGCATAAAAGCTGTTTCCAAACGACATAAAGCAGCATATACGGAGATATTCTACCGCCATGTCCGAAATAAGCGGATTGGAGGTCTGAGATGAGATGTACGGCTTCACTCCAAAAAAACCGAACAGAAGAAAAATAATGTAAATTATAATAGCCATAAACTGAGCGTTGCCCGCAGCCTTGCTTGCCTTTTCCGAATTTCCCTGTCCAAGACTTTTTGAAAGCAAAGCATTTACTCCCACTCCCGTACCGATGCTGATAGCTATCAGAAGCATCTGAAGCGGAAATGCAAGCGTCAGAGCATTCAGCGCTTCTTCGCCGTTTACCTTCATATTTGAGACAAAAGCGCTGTCTACAATATTATATACAGCCTGTAAAACCATTGACAGAACAATAGGGATACCCATTGTAAGCATCAGTCTTTTTATTGGCATCGCGCCCATTTTGTCCACTTTTTCAATTTGCTCCATAAAATCTCTCCTTTGATTTATAAAATAAAAAAGTGTGCCCTAAAGCTGGATTTATGCTTTAAGCCACACGCAAATAAAATATAATAAAGAACGGCAGCATTTTATTAATGCTTATCAGCCGCAATTTTATATAATAATACCACTTTTTCTTTGTTTTGTCAAGGGATCAATCTGCACAAAACAGGGAGTTCGATCGGCGGCAAAATGGATGTACTTTTCATAAGCTGCCTTGACATATCACCATTTTCATGCTAAAATATAATTAAAATATAAATACCCGAAGGTAAGGAGGGCGGATTATGAGGCAATGTATGGACGCAGAAAATCTTCACCGCCGATTGAAAAAAATAATCGGTCAGGTGCAGGCTATAGACAGAATGGTAGATGAAGATGTTCCCTGCGAAGATGTGTTAGCTCAAATTAATGCGGCAAAATCAGCGCTTCACGGCTGCGGAAAAGTAGTACTCGAGGGACATATCAAGCATTGTGTACGAGACGGTATCGAACACGGCGACGCGGATAAAACTATTGAAAGCTTTACCAAGGCAGTTGAACGCTTTTCTAACATGGGATAACAAAAAGTATTGAATAGTACGACAATCAGTCTGTGAGAAAAATTTTCACAGACTTTTTATTTTTTTACTTGACAAACCTATACCCCGTATAGTATAATATACATATACCCCCATGGGTAAATGTCAACAAGGAGGATCAATAGTTGAAGAACAAAATAAAAAAGCTCGAAGCAGTACTGGAATCGGGAGGAACTAAAAAAGACATCATACTTCTTGTAATAGGCGGCATATCTCTGCTGATAAGCCTTTTTGCACCTGACCTGCTTCCGTTCAATACGGCTTGGATCGCAATAATACTCTGCGGAATACCAATTATATTGGAAGCGGTAATAGGTTTGATTACAGCGTTTGACATCAAAGCCGATGTACTTGTATCCCTTGCGCTTATCGCCTCGGTTTGCATAGGCGAGCACTTTGCCGCAGGAGAAGTTGCATTTATCATGCAGCTTGGAAGTCTGCTTGAGGATCTGACCGTTGCAAAGGCACGCGAAGGGATCGAAAAGCTGGTGCATTTGACGCCTCAAACCGCAAGAGTTATTTCCAACGGCTCAGAAACAGTAATACCTGCCGAACAAGTTCAAGTCGGAGACATATTGCGTGTGCTGCCCGGCGAAATAATTCCGGTGGACGGAATTATACTCAGCGGTGAAACATCGGTTGATCAAGCTGTTATGACAGGAGAATCCCTCCCCATAGATAAATCCGCAGGCGATGAGGTTTCCAGCGGCACGGTCAACCAATTCGGAACATTTGAGATGAAAGCCTCTAAGGTCGGTAAGGACAGTTCAATTCAACGAATGATCAGATTAGTACAGTCGGCAGACGCCGATAAGGCTAAGATTGTCGGACTTGCCGATAAATGGGCAACATGGATCGTCGTGATCGCTTTGACCGCAGCCGTTGTGACTTGGGCAATCAGCGGAGAGATCATCAGAGCTGTAACTATTCTCGTTGTATTCTGTCCCTGTTCGCTTGTTCTTGCAACTCCCACAGCAATTATGGCGTCTATCGGCAATGCGACAAAGCACGGTTTTCTTGTTCGTGAGGGAGACGCTCTGGAACGGCTTTCAAAGGTCGTGAAAATCTGCTTTGACAAAACAGGAACACTTACATATGGAATGCCGGAGGTTACAAGTATAAACAGTGTTTCCGTTTTTTCAACAACAGAAGTATACTCACTTACGGCGGCAGCGGAGCAATATTCCGAACATCCTTTAGGAAAAGCCATAGTACGCTGTTTTAAGGAAAAGAACGGAAAGCTCTCTCCGGTCGAGCAGTTTAAAATGACCGCCGGACGGGGCGTTTCGGCTGATATAGATAAAAGAAGGGTCCTTGCGGGAAACATCCGGTTTATGAACGAAAATAATGTCTCCGTTGCAGAAAATGTTATCAAGGAAAGCAGCAAATATCTTTTTCAGGGTTGTACTGTGATTTATACTGCGGTTGACGGAAATCTTGCCGGCTATCTTGTACTTGCGGATACAGTTCGTAAGGAAAGCAGATCTATGATCTCACAAATCAAAAAAATCGGCGTTCAACCTGTACTTCTGACAGGAGACAACAAAAATGCTGCGAATGCCATTGCGAAACAGTTGGATATAACCGAAGTGAAATCAAACTGCCTGCCGGAAGACAAGCTTTATCACATTGCTAATTTTCAGAAAAACTGTCAGGATGTCTGTATGATAGGCGACGGAATAAACGACGCACCTGCGCTGAAGAAAGCCAATGTAGGAATCGCAATGGGAGGCACAGGAAGTGATATTGCCGTAGATGCAGCGGATATCGCTCTTGTAGACGACGAAGTGAGAGAATTACCGCACCTGCTGGCTCTTTCAAGGAGAATGATGACAACTATCAAGCTTAATCTGAGTTTTTCAATGCTGCTGAATTTTGTCGCTATAGTCCTTGCGATAACAGGAATTTTAAAGCCTGTTATCGGCGCGTTAGTTCATAATGCAGGATCTGTGCTTGTAATTATAAATTCTGCACTTTTGTTGAAATGGAGGGAAAAATAATGTTATTTAATATTGTCGGAATTTTAATAGGTATTTCAGTTATTATCGGCGGAATTTACTATCTTGTAAAAGAAAAAGACGATACGGAATCAAAGAAAATCTACTCATCTGTTATTGCAATAGGAGCGCTGATTTTAATTGGTGTGATAATAAAAATGCTGATTTTATAATGATATAACAAAAAGTCTAACCGTAAATTAAAGCGCATGGTCAAGCGCGGCGCAAGAGTGCTTGCAGGGGTCGAGGGGGCAGCGCCCCTCGTCGCTCCCGCAGGAGCGAAATCCCCATACTTAGGAGCTTTTTGTATTGAAACTGACAGCTGTAAATACAGATTGAAAATGTAAGTCAGGAGTACATTTTAAAGTATATGATTTTGTCGTAGTAAAAAAATGTAAAACGCAGCAACACAAAAATAAAATCCCGAAACGCATTAATTTCGGGATTTTCTGATTGTGTTGTGACTATAAAATAGATGAACGATAAAAGTGTCTATTTTCAACTAAAAAACAAGACACGTAATGGCTATTCCGACAAAAAGATAACGCTATTGAGACACTAGGATTCAGATGATATTAGGCTTATCACTTTTGCAATTCCTGAAGTTGTAAGCAACTCAAAAAATTCATTAATATCTTTATGAGATTGCATTGGATATTTAACCGTAGAGCGACAATTACAAAATGTGAACATAATTTCTAACTTGGCACGAGAAAGTGCTACAAAAAAAGCACACCTATCTTCTTCCGGTTGTTTTTTGAAATTCCAAAAGGCAGAATCCTCAAGTCCGACAAAATATACAGCTTGATATTCTAAACCCTTACTTTTATGAATTGTCATAATCGGTACTGAATTCAATCCCTCAAAATTTTCTAAAGCAAGCAACCAATTAAACTGTACGTTTTCAAGTTCATCCCACATAAATGATTGAAACTTACTTAATAAATCAGTCAAATAGGTACCTTGATTATATTTTGCTATCATAGCTTTTAAGCGAAATAAACAAAAAAAATTTATAATATGCTTCAGTAACTCATGAAATTCTTTTTTGGATGACACATTCTTTATTAAAATATTGAGAGCATTTATTTCCTCAATAAGTTTGTCTTGCATTTTATAATATGAGTCTGTTTCTTGTGAAGAACTTACATTCCAAAGTTCTTCACACATTGTTAATATAAATTCCCAATCTTTAGGTCGCTTTCTATCAACAGATAGTCTTAAGGAAACACTGATTAACCCCATATAGATAACTGTGCACCGCCCCGAAATTAAAAATCCTGTCTCAGCGAAT
>CAYNPW010000011.1:0-41613 GCA_964399215.1 uncultured Ruminococcus sp.
GTATGAGAATGCTACTTACACCAGATATTATTCAGGCTCATGAAGATGGTATTATTCATTTTCACGATATGGACTACTTTGGTCAGAATGCTACTCATAACTGCGATTTAATCAATCTCGAAGATATGCTACAGAATGGTACTGTTATTAGCAATGTTATGATTGAAAAACCACATAGTTTTTCAACTGCTTGTAATGTCGCTACTCAGATTATCGCACAGGTGGCTTCAAGTCAGTATGGTGGTCAAAGTATTAGCCTTACTCATCTTGCTCCATTTGTTGAAGTCAGCAGAAGAAAAATCAAGGAACAGGTTTTAGCCGAGTATGTTGAATTTACTGGACATGAGCCACAAAGCGAAAATGATTATGATGAATATATGGACATTGTTGATAAGCGCATAAGAGATGAAATCAACAAAGGTGTTCAAACAATTCAGTACCAAGTTGTTACACTAATGACAACAAATGGTCAAGCCCCTTTCTTATCTGTATTTATGTATCTTGGCGAAGCTAAAGATGATAAAACAAAAGCAGACCTTGCACTTATTATCGAAGAAGTACTAAGACAGCGTATTCAAGGCGTTAAGAATGAACAGGGTGCATGGGTTACTCCTGCGTTCCCCAAACTTCTCTATGTTCTGGAGGAAGATAATGTACATGAAGATAGCAAGTATTTCTATCTAACTAAACTTGCTGCTGAATGTTCTGCAAAACGACTTGTACCAGATTATATCTCTGAAAAGAAAATGCTTGAATACAAAGTAGATAAGAATGGAAATGGTAATTGCTATCCTTGCATGGGTTGTCGTAGTTTCCTAACTCCGTATATAGACGAGAACGGCAAACCAAAATACTATGGCAGGTTCAATCAGGGTGTCGTTACTATCAATTTACCCGATATTGCACTTTCGTCTGGTAAAAATATGGACACATTCTGGAAACTATTTGAAACTCGTACAGAACTTTGCCATAAGGCGCTACAGCTACGTCACAAAAGACTCGAAGGAACTCCTTCAGATGTTGCTCCAATTCTATGGCAACATGGCGCACTTGCAAGGCTTAAAAAAGGCGAACCAATTGACAAGTTGCTTCATAACGGATATTCTACTCTTTCTCTTGGTTATGCTGGCTTATACGAATGTGTGAAGCATATGACAGGGAATAGTCATACAGATGGTGGTATCGGTGAGAAATTTGGTTTGAAAGTGATGCAAGCACTTAATGACAAATGTACTCAGTGGAAAGAAGCTGAACATATTGATTATAGCTTGTATGGTTCTCCAATCGAAAGTACTACATATAAATTCGCAAAATGTTTAAAGAAGCGCTTTGGCAAAGTCGATGGAATTACTGATAGGAACTATATCACAAACTCATATCATGTACCTGTATTTGAGGAAATCAACGCCTTTGATAAACTTGAACTCGAAGCAAAATTCCAGAAGCTATCACCTGGTGGTGCTATTAGCTATGTTGAAATTCCGAACATGAATGATAACCTTCAGGCGGTTATTCAGTTAATGCAGTTTATTTACAATCATATTATGTATGCAGAACTAAACTCTAAGAGCGATTACTGCATGGTTTGTGGTTATGACAAAGAAATCAAAATTATTACCGACAAAACATCTGGGAAACTCATTTGGGAATGCCCGAATTGTGGCAACCGTGACCAGAACAAGATGAGTGTTGCAAGAAGAACTTGTGGTTATATCGGAACTAACTTCTGGAATCAGGGTAGAACCCAAGAAATTAAAGAAAGAGTATTGCATATTGACGATAAAGCGTACAGTGATGGTGATGCTTAATGAGATATTCACTAATTCGCAAAATGGATATATCAAACGGACAGGGAGTAGGAATCTCCCTGTTCGTTCAAGGGTGTCACTTTCATTGTCAAGGATGTTTTAACCAGGAGACATGGGATTTCAGTGGCGGATATGACTGGACGCAAAAAATTGAAGATACATTTGTTGGATTGGCTAATAAGTCATATATTCAAAGAATCTCATTTTTAGGCGGAGAGCCGCTTGCAGATGAAAATGTTGAAACAGTATTTCATATCATCCAAAGGCTTAAATCTCTATATCCAGAGAAGAAGATTTGGATTTTCACTGGATATAAATGGGAAAATATTTTACGTCAAACATCGCAAAACGCTTTAACAAGACTAATGACTGTTGCATTATCAGATGTTGTTGTAGATGGGCAATTTCAGATTGATAAACAAGACATAAATCATAAACAAGTTTTGTGGGCTGGTAGCCTAAATCAGAGAGTTATTGATGTGCAAAAATCATTTGAGAACGATACTGTTGTTTTATATAACAACTAAGTAAAGAGGATAATTGATGATAGTAGTAAATCTTTTTGGTGTACCTTCAGCCGGTAAATCAACTGGTGCAGCGTACATATTCAGTAAAATCAAAATGGCTGGTATCAATGCAGAACTCATTACAGAGTTCGCAAAAGATAAAGTTTGGGAAGAAAACTCAGAGGTTTTCAAACCAGATAACCAGTGTTACTTATTTGGTAAACAGTTTTATAGAATGAGCAGATGCAGAGATAAGGTAGATGTAATCATTACAGATAGCCCTTTACCACTTTCAATTTTTTACAACAAAAGCAAAGTTCTTTGTGAAGATTTCAATAGAACCATAATGAATTGCTTTAACTCATTCGATAACATTTCTTATCTTCTACTAAGAGATAAACCGTATAACCCTAAAGGTAGACTCCAAACCGAAGCTGAAAGTGATGCTCTTAAAGAGCCTTTAGAAAAACTACTTCAAGGTAGAAATATCAAATATAAGACAGTAAAAGGCAATGTTGAAGAATATGACAAAATTGCCGATTATGTAATTCATAAAATTTTAGGAGTGTAAACATAATGGAAACCATTAAGATTAAGTATTTTAATGACGAAATTGAAAGAATCGAAAAGATTGATAAGGGTGATTGGATTGACCTTCGTTCTGCTGAAACAGTTGAGTTAAAACAGGGTGAATTCAAACTTATCAAACTTGGTATCGGCATGATTCTTCCTGCCGGTTATGAAGCTCATGTTGTTCCTCGTAGCAGCACATTTAAGAATTTTGGTGTTATTCAGACAAATCATTGTGGTATTATTGATGAAAGTTATTGTGGCGATAATGACCAGTGGCGTTTCCCAGCTTTTGCTTTGAGAGATACTATCATCCACAAGAATGATAGAATTTGCCAGTTCCGTATTGTAAAGAAACAGCCTGAGATTGAATTTCACACCGTTGAACATCTTTCAGATACAGACCGTGGCGGGTTTGGAAGTACGGGTAAAAGTTAATGCAAGAAATTATAGAAATCCTTAAAAGGAAAATTGTAGTTGAAAGTTCAGCAAATATGACAGACGAACAACAAAGTTATATTGTTGGACTTTCTGATGCTTTACAAATTATTGAAGAATATTGTTCTGGACAGTTGATAATCGGTCATAAATACTATGTTATATCCTATATAGATAAACAACCAAAAGTTGAATATATGACATTATATAGAATTAACAACAAACAAAAATGCGCATATTGTTTTACTCGTAATCATCAGCATCCAACACCAGATGTTGTCTTATACAGCAAAAGTGGATTAAAACTAAGAGTATTCAATGATTATGAATCTGCTCAGAATGGCATACCAATTTTTCTTTTGAGTTTATCAGATAGGGGTAAACGAGTATGAGCAAACAAAAAGATGATAAACAATATTTTATACATAATGGCACAAAAATTATTATTACAGAACATTTTAATAAACATGGGCAAAGTTTGGAAGAAATTATTAAAGATGCTGTAAATAGAGAAGCAAAGTCAACTGTTACAAAAGAACAAATTACATCAGAAAAACAAATGTAATTAATACATATTGAAAAAATCCCGCATTTATGATATAATACTAAAAGGCAGAATATTGTAAGTGCGGGTTCTATTATAAGGAGGTATTGTATGACAGAACCTACTTACAACGCTGGACTCTACCTGCGATTAAGTAGAGATGATGAGCTACAAGGTGATAGTTCAAGTATTATTACTCAGCGCCAAATGTTAAGAAAGTATGCTGTTGACCACCATATAAATGTCCATGATGAATATGTTGATGATGGTTGGTCTGGAACAAATTTTGACAGACCAAATTTTCAGCGTATGATTCAAGACATTGAGGATGGTAGGATTAACTGCGTAATCGTGAAAGACCTTTCTCGGCTTGGTAGAAATTATATCCTCACCGGTCAATATACAGAGTTGTATTTCCCAAGCCATAATGTGCGCTTCATTGCTATAAACGACAGTGTGGACAGTCTTAATGGCGATAACGAATTTGCACCATTTAAAAATATCATCAATGAATGGTATGCAAGAGACATTAGCAAAAAGGTTCATGCGGCATTTCAAACCAAATTTGCAATGGGCGAACGCTATTGTGCTTATGCACCGATTGGATATAAGAAAAGTCCAGACTCAGTTGGAAAGCTCATTGTCGATGAAGAAACCAAATGGATTATTGAGAAAATCTTCGCCTACGCATTAAGTGGAATGGGTGCGGCAAAAATCACAAAGGCTCTTATTAAAGAGCAAGTACCAACACCTGCTTGGATTAACTATCAGAAAGATGGCACATTCGCACACATTTTTGATGGACAGCCAGAAAACAAACGATATATGTGGACGATTGCTCAGGTTAAACACATTCTGAAGGACGAAACCTATATCGGTAATACGGTTCACAATAAGCAAAGCACTATCTCGTTTAAGAATAAGAAACGTGTGAGAAAACCCAAAAGTGAATGGTTAAGAATCGAGAATACACATGAACCCATTATTGGCAAAGAAGAATTTAACCAAATCCAAGGTATGATAGAGTCAAGGCGTAGGAACATGAAAAACGCTCAACAACAAATATTTGCTGGGTTGGTTAAATGTGCTGATTGTGGATGGTCAATGAGGTTTGGTACGAATGCTCAAAACAAAAACCCGTATAGTTACTTCTCGTGTAGCAAATATGGGCAAATGGGCAAAGTTTTTTGTTCAATGCACTATATTCGCTACGACACATTGTATGAGTATGTTTTATCAAGAATTCGTTATTGGGCAGCTATAGCTCAGAAAGACGAAGATAAGCTACTCACATATCTTATAAAAAGCGGCGATAAAGAATTTGCTTCCTCTAGGCAAAAGGCGATTTCAGATATAAAGAAATCTGAGAAAAGACTAAGAGAGTTAGATACGCTCTTTGCAAAACTTTATGAAGATAGGTTACAAGACAAAATCAATGAGCGAAACTTCAATATGCTAACAGCTAAATACCAGCAAGAGCAAGATGAGCTTCATGAATTCGTTGAAACATTGTCAGCCAAACTCCAAGAAGAAAAAGAGGACACAAGTAATAAGGAAAAGTGGATTGCTCTTATAAAGCAGTACACCGACCCACAGGAACTTACAGCGCCATTGCTCAATGCTTTAATCGAAAAGATTCTAATACATGAATCCATAGAAACGGAAGAAGGCAAAGAGCAAGAGGTTGAGATATTCTACCGCTTTATCGGGAAGATTGACTGATTATATTTTTTTAGTAGGCAATATCCTTAACTATGTGAAACAGGCGTTTCATACCCAGATATTACGCTTGTTTCGGGTATATGCAAGGCTCTGGAAATCACCGAACATGAGCTTTGCATAGCAAGCGAGGATTACAAACAGCGTGAGACGGAGCTTATGGCAAAAAAATACGTCAAAACTGTCAGAACATATAATTTTATATGTCTGGGAGCTTACCTTGCTATACTTATCCCCTGCTTTATAGGACTTGTAATTGCAGACCATGACATCAGACAGTTTTTAATGTGGCTGATGTCTATAGCAATGATTGCCTCGCTTATAAATGTTCCGACGCTGGTAAAAAAGCATAAGGGAGTTATAACTCTCGGCTGTTTCTATGTGACTCTGCATTTACTTCTGCTTGCTGGCTTCGGTCTGGGGGACATCAGAGGATTTATTATGGCATTTCTGTCCATCACATTCGCTTTTGTGCTGATATTCCTGCCTGTCTTACTGCGCAGAGAGGACTTCGGCAGCTGTCTCACAGGCTACCGGGGACTGATTTGTATGGCGGCAGACACGCTCCTGCTTTTTTTGCTAATTTTATACGGTTCTTACCGTTCAGGAGCTTCTATGGACTATTCGCTGAGATCAGTAGCTATACCTGTCATTTTTTTGATCACTGTTCCTTGGGTATTCTTTTTAGTTATCAGATATGTAAAGCTGAACGGATTTTTCAAGACCTCGATCTGTATGGCTTATCTTAGCGCATTTGTATATTTTCTTGAGGAATTTATGAATATGTGCGGAATTGAGGGCTATGTTATGTATGTAAACGAACGCTCCTATAAGAACGAAACTGCTCTTGTTATCCTTATTATAGCGGCAATATTCTCCGCTGCGGGAACTGTTTTCGGAATAATAAAAAAACGCTCCGCAAGATATGAGCAAAGCGTTTGATAAAAAACTGCCGCAGTCCGTCCTGCGGCAGTTTTTGTATATCCGTATAATGTTAAAAATCCTTGAAATCCTCTTTATCAGCCTTTTTACCGTGCTTGCTGACCTTTTTATTCAGTAAAAGGGAAAAAGTCAGCGTTACGGCTACAAGCGCTATCAACACAAGCACAGTCTTGACATTCAGACTGTCAAGCTTGGCGCCGATATAGGTCTGCACAAGCATTTCCGGCAGAACTCCTACAAGCGACCCCAGCAGATAAGGCTTATAAGGCATTCTCAGGGCACCGTGTATCATTGAAACAATATCTCCGGGTACAACAACTACCGCCCTTGAAATATAAGAAGCAAAAAGATTGTTGTCATGGCTGTAATCTAAAATTTTCCGAGCTTTAGGATATTTTGCCGCAACAGCGTCAACAAGTTCGCCGCCCGATGCTCTGCCCACTAGATAAGGAATTGTAAAGGACACAGAAAGACCTAAAATGTTCACAAGCACAGCTACTCCAAAAGGATAGATCGCACCTATAGCCACGAACAGTGCAGTCAGCGGAAAAACCACCGACATTGATTTAAGTCCGTAAAATCCCAACAGAACAAACGCGGCTAGTATGAGATTTTCAGGAGTATAATCCAGTAATTCTTCAAAATCATGATTTGCAAGGAATACCAGACAGCAGACGATTATCACGACTGTCAGTAAAAACGGAATATATTTCAATGCCTTTCTAAGTTTTTCTGACTTAGCACTGCCTTCCTTCATATCTGTTTTATCAGAAAGACAATCTGTATTTACATCTTTTGGCACATTCACCCGCTGTATCACCTCCCACTGAATATCCGGTCAATTTAATGTGTATAGTATAGCACACATATATTAATGTTTTGTGACAAAAAAGCGGAAATTTTACCAAAAATGAATTATTAACTCAATAATAACTGTTTTTATAGCAAAAAAGGCGGATAACGATCCGCCCAAAAAGTATTTCTTAAATATCAAAAACAACCGTAGCAAGCGCAAAAAACATAAGTGTCGAGCAGGTGTCCACTATTGTAGTGATAAGCGGAGCCGCCATTATAGCAGGATCAAGCTTCAGCTTTTTAGCAGCCATAGGCAGCATTGCCGCAATGAGCTTTGACAGCACCACAGTCAGCATAATGGCCGCACTGACAGTAAACGCAAGCTTATAGCAATCTACTGTCGTATTGTTATGGTACACCAGAATTATTCTGCCGGCATTTACTATGGACAGTATTATTCCGCACACAAACGCAACTCTAAACTCCTTGAACATAACCTTGAAGAAATCTCTCATTCTAATCTCTCCCAACGCCATACCGCGGATAATAAGAGTAGATGTCTGCGAACCGCAGTTACCGCCCGTACCGCTCAGCATTGACAAAAAAGAAACCAGCACAGGTACGGCAGCAAATGCCTCCTGATACTTATTTACGATAGCTCCTGTAATGGTTGCCGAAAGCATAAGCACCAACAGCCACACTATACGGTTTTTTGAATGGGCAAACACCGATGTCTTGAAATAAGATTCGTCGCTGGGAGCAACAGCTGCGTATTTCATAATGTCCTCGGTATTCTCCTCCTGAATGACGTCGATAGCGTCGTCATAGGTAACAATACCTACCAGGCGGTTTTCCCTGTCAACAACAGGCATAGCCACGAAGTCATATTTTGAAAGCTTGGCGGCTACCATTTCCTTATCCTCATGTGTATCGACGGAAATAATATTTGTGTCCATTATATCTTCGATACGGTCGTCCTCGTCGGCAGTGATAAGGTCAAGAACTGATAAAACACCGATAAGCTGACGATTCTCCGTAACGTAGAGAGTATAGACGGTTTCCTTGACCATTCCGACATGCCTTATCCAGTCAAGAGCGTCCTTTGCCGTGTAATCCTTTTTGAGATACACATATTCGGTTGTCATAATAGAACCTGCGGAATCCTTAGGATAACGCAGTATTTCATTGATCTGCTTTCTAGTTTCGGAATCCGCTGATTTGAGGACTCTCGCCACAACATTAGCAGGCATTTCCTCGATCATATCTACCGTATCGTCCACATACAGATCGTCGATAACGTCCTGAAGTTCCTTATCCGTAAAGGAATTGATAAGCATCATCTGCATATCGCTGTCCATATACGAAAAAACATCTGCCGCAGCGTCCTTGCTCAACAGTCTGAACAGAACAAGCAGTTCGTGAGTCTCTGCCTCGTTATCATCGTAAAAACGCTGTAAAAGCGCAGCGACGTCCGCCTCGTTCATATCTATGAATATCTCGCGGATAGCTTTGAAATTTCTGTCGTTAATAAGCTGTAAAACTGTGTCGTACACAATATAACCTCCTCGTGCAGCGGCAGCGGCAATACTTTACCGCCCGCAGTAGTAGGATTTACCAAACACAGATCACCTCTCAGCATATGGAAAGCATAGGCTGTGAATACAAACAGACAACGCTGTACGTATTCGGGGTAATCGGCTATGACCGGCATCGTCCACTTGTACACACTCCTTAAAATCAAAAGTTATACGGAATTTGGCTTTATCTAACTCCGCATACGTATTTATTATACCCTTTGGTTTATCATTTGTCAACAATTTTTTGTAAAATTCTGATTAAATAAACTGTTACCATTTTAATACACGTATTTGGAACATTATACAAAAAAATTACATATCGTAAAAAAAAATTGCCGATTAACTATTGTACTTTTTTTAAATATATGATATACTATTATATATAAAATTAAAGCTTTATGTGTTTGGATATATGGCTGACATTCAGCCGGATTATGTAACTAATTTGTAAAGGGTGTGAACTATGCTTGAAACAATAGGTCAGGCTATAAACTCCGTTTGGGGCGTTTTCAAGTCGATAGGTCTAAACGATATTGTGGATATTGCAATATTGTACTTTCTTATATATAACGGTATCAAGCTTATACGTGAAACAAGAGCGCAGCAGCTCATCAAGGGCATACTTGTGCTTATTTTCTGCTACTGTCTGGCGGCTTTTTTCAATCTTCAGACTATCAGATATTTACTCAAATTGTGCTTTCAGTGGGGATTTCTTGCACTGATAGTAATGTTCCAGCCTGAACTGAGGCGTATCCTTGAAAAGGTTGGACGCGCCAAAATTGCCGAGCTTAATTTCTTCGGTACCTCCGATCAGGATCCTGACGACGTAAAATGGACAACGGCTATCAACGCTGTCTGCGATGCGGCGCAAAATCTTTCTTCCACTAAAACCGGCGCGCTGATTATATGCGAGAGAAAGACAAAGCTCGGTGAACAGATCGCAACAGGTACAATACTTAACTGTACTCCTTCTGCGGCAGTATTCGGCAATATATTCTACCCGAACACACCACTGCACGACGGAGCGGTTATTATAAGAGACGGTATCATTCTTGCGGCAGGCTGTTTTCTGCCGCGTCCGCAGAAAGACGAGCTTATCAACAAGCAGTTAGGCTCGCGTCACAGAGCGGCTATCGGTATGAGCGAGAACTCAGACGCTATAGTCGTAGTAGTTTCAGAAGAAACAGGTTCAATCTCCGTCGCTGAAAACGGAGAGCTTACGAGAGGTTATTCTAAAGAGTCTTTGATAAAGCTTCTCACAGACAGGCTTTTGCCTGAGAAGGACGCTAATTCCATTAAGGAAAATTCTTTTGCGGGAAGGGTGATTTCAAAATGGAAGAAGTAAAAAACGAAAACGCAGTTCCGGCAAAGAACAAACGTAATTTAAAGGGAGATTTCGGTCTGAGAATACTTGCGCTTGTAATTGCGATCATAGCGTGGTTCATATTGTCTATCACTCAGTACCCTACGATCACAAAAACGATCTCCGGGGTTCATGTTGACTTTAATATGGAGGGCACTAAGGCTCAGGAAAAAGGCCTTGACGCACTCAATTACAAGGACATAACCGTTGATGTTGAAATTCAGGGAATGAACTACGAGATAGGCGGGTATACTGCAAACGACCTGTCCGCTACCGTCGATTTAGGCGAGGTCACTAAAGAGGGTACTTATACTCTCGACATTAATGTAAAGAGCACGCACTCCACAGATAAATGCACTATAGTTTCGGTAACACCGGAAACAATCCAGGTAGACTTTGACAGAATAACTACCAAAACCTTAGAGCTGACGGCGGAGGCTCCACTGATAAGCGCCGAGGAAGGCTACACCCTACGGGAGGCAACGGTAACTCCCTCAGAGATAACTATTGAGGGAGCCAAGAATGACCTTGATAATGTAAGCAAAGCTACGGCGCAGATAACAAAATCAAGAAAAATTTCCGAGGACGTAACGATCTCAACGGAGGATCTGGTGTTCTATGACGCAGATGACAATATCATCGATTCCTCAAAATTCACAGTTAAAAACAGCGGCAGCTATGATGTAAGCTTTGTGGTTTACAAAAAGAAAACTGCAGATTTGAAAGTAGACATTTCGGGCTGTCCCGACAATTTTGATATTGATTCTCTGCCAATGAGCCTTTCGGAAGAAAGCATTTCGGTAATATCACCTAACCTTGACGACAGCGATACGGAGGAGATCACGGTCGGCACCATTCCGCTGTCGAGCATAAACCTTACAAAGACCTTCAGTTTTTCAATCCCGCTGAATACAGGCGAGATAAATATGACCGGTTCGGAGACGGTTGTAGTATCCTTTGAAAACGAAGGATATACAAAGAAAGAATTTACGGTTGACGCCTCCAATATTAAAACGGTTAACCGTCCGTCGGGTATGAAAACCACTGTAGAAACCAAAAAGCTGACTAATGTGGTTATTTACGGTCCTGAGGATGTTATTTCAAAGCTTGACGACAGTGATATTTATGCTCAGGTCGATTTAAGTGATATTTACGAATACGGGTCATACACCAGAAATGCGCTGATCTATATTCCGGACTATGATAATGTATGGTGCTGTGGAACAAATCCTGTTCAGGTAGTGACAGAAAGTAATACGGAAAGCAAAGCAGACAGCGATTGATCATATATACAATTCGGTTCGGCAAGCTGCTGCCGAACCGTTTTTTCGGAGGACTGATAATATGCCTGTTATTGTAAATCAGATTTCTTCGCCGCTTTCGGCAGATGAAAAAAGCATCTTTGACAATGCAGTAAAAAAGCTCGGGATCGGTAAAAGTCATATTCTTGAATGTCGTATTCACAAGACCTCTCTGGACGCACGCAAGAGAAACGATATTCATTTTGTACATTCGGTTTTTATAAGACTCGATGACAGCGAACTTGAAAAAAAGCTGTGTGAAAAAGATACAAAGCTGACATATGCAGTTCAGGGCAGCTTTGAGCCTCTTATTTCGCATAACAAACGCGAGGGCAGAGTTGTTATTACGGGATTCGGTCCTGCTGGAATGTTCTGCGGGCTTGCTCTTGCTGAACAAGGATACAGACCGATAATATTAGAGCGCGGCGGAGATGTTGACAGCAGAACATCAAGCACACAGACTTTCTGGAACAGCGGAGAGCTTAACGTAAATTCCAACGTACAGTTTGGCGAGGGCGGTGCGGGAACATTTTCCGACGGCAAGCTTACTACACGTATAAAAGATCCTCTCTGCCAGTATGTACTGGAACGATTCGCCGATTTCGGTGCACCAGAGGAAATACTCACCAAAGCAAAGCCGCATATCGGCACTGACAATCTGAGAAAAATCGTCAAGGCGATCAGAATGAGAATAATCGACCTTGGCGGCGAAGTACGTTTTGAAAATCAGCTTCTGGATTTCACTGTAACAAACAGCTCTGTGGAAAAAGCAGTATGCAGTAATGGAGAGATTTCCGTATCTGCTCTGGTGCTGGCAATAGGACACTCTGCAAGAGACACTTTTAAACTGTTGGCAGACAAAGGTATTTTCCTTGAACCTAAGCCGTTCTCCGTAGGAGCAAGAATAGAGCATAAACAATCCGAGGTTGATGCAAGTCTTTACGGAGCGCACACAGGAAATCCGCTTCTTCCTAAAGGCGAGTATCAGCTTTCCTACCGTGATAAGGCAGGAAGGGGCGTTTATACCTTCTGTATGTGTCCCGGAGGCACAGTTGTACCTTCAGCATCTGAGCAATACGGAGTTGTCACAAACGGCATGAGCGAATTTGCAAGAGACGGCGATAATGCCAATGCGGCTATGGTTGTGTCCGTCACGCCAGCAGACTTCGGAAAAGGCGTACTTGACGGAGTGGATTTTGCAAGAAAGATCGAGCATAACGCTTACATTCAGTCAGGAAGTTATAAAGCCTGCGGAACAACAGTTAAAGGTTTTTTAGAAAACAAGCCTTCTCTTGACGGAGCTGTAAAACCAACCTATGCGCTTGGACTTACAGCAGCGGACTACGGTAAGGTATTCCCGAAATTTGTGACGGATATGATGAAAACCGGTCTTGAGCAGTTCTCCCATAAAATGAAATGTTTCGGTGACGGAGGAGCAATGCTGTCCGCTCCCGAAACGAGAACAAGCTCACCTGTAAGAATAACCAGAGGAGAAAATATGACTTCGCTTTCCTGCTCAAATCTCTACCCCTGCGGAGAGGGCGCAGGCTATGCGGGAGGTATTATGAGCGCGGCGGTGGACGGCATAAAAGCTGCGCTGAAAATCATGTCTGAATTTGCTCCGAATGAGTAACATTATAAATTTTGTAAAAGACAACAGCCGAGCATTTCATTTTCGCTCGGCTGTTCTTATATGTCATAAAATTGTCAGCTTCAAAAATCCAGTCATTATTCAATTCGTTTTCCCCATCGGCTTACTTCACAAGCAGATTGCTCACAAAGCCAGCAGCTATTGCCGCAACATAGAGTATCCCCATTATCGAAAGATTTTCCTTAATATGCTTATTGGTTCTGAAAAGCACCAGAAGGCCCACGCCTGCGCCTGTGCAAAGCCCCGAGATCAAGGCGCCGAAAGATACAACTCCCTCAATATAAAGCTGAGTAAGTACCACCGATGCGGCGCAGTTAGGAATAAACCCAACAATACCTGCTATAAAGGGCTGGAACACGCTGTCAGTCATCATAATCTTTTTAACAGCGTCAATACCCGCAAATTCCATTACACAGCCAAGTATAAGATTTATTACAAGTATAAATATGATTATATGTACCGTATGATGCAAAGCCGAATGAACTATTCCGTGGTGCTCGCAGTCACAGTCCTCGCAAAGATCGACAAAGGGTTCGTCATGCTGATGTCTGCCCATTGCTCTCAGGCATATATCCACTATAAATCCTGCTATAATTCCCACTATCGCTTTAATAAGTATAAGCTTCCACAGCTTACCGGCAAATTCAGGATTTGAGATCATCATAGGTACCGCCTCGTCGCTGGTCGAAAGATACACAGCCACAAGAGTTCCCATAGGGATCAGCCTGCCAGTATAAAGATTTGAGGCAACAACAGAAAATCCGCACTGAGGGACTGCGCCCAGAACTCCTCCTCCCACAGCTCCGAAAGGACCCATTTTCTGCAAAGCCTTGCCCAGCTTATCAGCAGATCGGTGTTCAATATATTCTATTAAAAGATAGACGCCAAACAGAAAAGGCAGGATTTTTGCGCTGTCTATAAGAGCGTCAGCTAAAACATCCAGTAAAGTATCAAGCATTTTAAAACTCCCATAAATTTAATAACCTTTTAATTATACCATGGAAATCTGATTTTGTCAATCCCGAAAAAATTTTGGAGTGGTGCTAACAGCGATTTTATTAACAGGAAGAAATTTTAGCCTTTCATTTTCTCTCTCCGTACAACAGAGAAAAATACACAATCATAATAATTCAAACTCAAAAATAAACACCGTTGATAGTCCACTCCCAAAAATTTATTAAAATAAAATCCCCTGCTTACACAAGGGATTTATAGCGTCTGTTAAAAATCCAAAAGCTTATTTCCGTAAAGCTTTGACGTATCGCACTTGCGAACCTTATCTCTG
The DNA here is from genome assembly GCA_964399215.1 of uncultured Ruminococcus sp. Taxonomy (GTDB): domain Bacteria; phylum Bacillota; class Clostridia; order Oscillospirales; family Ruminococcaceae; genus Hominimerdicola. The sequence goes on from CAYNPW010000011.1 coordinate 14,500, forward strand.
ACCTCAAGGATTAACGAGGGCACCATAGAAAGCTCGTCTACTCCCATAGCCAGAAATTGCTCTGTCATTTTCACGTCTCCGCCCAATTCTCCGCAGATACCGCACCATTTGCCTTCTGCGTGAGCGTTATCCACAGAAAGCTTGATAAGCCTGAGAATCGCAGGATGATAAATGTTACAATATTTTTCAAGACGCGGATTTTGTCTGTCACAGGCTAGTGTATACTGCGTAAGATCGTTGGTTCCGATACTAAAAAAGTCCGCCTCCTTAGCAAGCTTATCGCTTATCATAGCCGCTGAAGGGGTTTCAATCATAACGCCAATGGGCATATTTTCATTATAGCTTATACCGTCCTCCCTAAGCTGCGACTGAACCTCTGATACAAGCTTACGCACTTCTCTGATTTCCCAGACAGAGGTTATCATAGGGATCATTATCTGAATATTTCCATAAGCGGACGCTCTGCACAGCGCCTTCAGTTGGGTTTTGAATATCTCAGGTCTGTCAAGACAAATTCTCAAAGCACGCCAGCCTAAAGCGGGGTTTTCTTCCTCCGGCATATTAAAATAGCCAATTCGCTTATCTGCTCCTATATCCATTGTTCTGATTATTACAGGTCTTCCTGCCATATTTTCCGCTACGGATTTGTATACTGCAAACTGAGTTTCTTCTGTAGGATAATCACTGCTTTCCAGATAGAGGAACTCGCTTCTGAAAAGTCCTATACCGCCTGCATCGTTTTTAAGAGCCTCCCCTACGTCGGAAAGCCCACTGATATTGGCATAAAGATTGATTTTCTTTCCGTCTAAGGTTATGTTTTCCTTACCCTTCAGCTGACGGATAAGCTCTCTGCGTTTTATATCATCTTCCCTTTTGGCTTTAAGCCTTTCTGTAGTCTCCTTATTCGGATTGATATAGACCTCTCCCGTAAAAGCGTCAACTATACAATCAGCTCCGTCATATTCATCTAAAAGCTTCTCTCCTGTTCCGATAACAGCGGGTATTGCCATTGTCCTTGCAAGAATTGCCGTATGGGAATTTGACGAACCGTTTCTTGTTACAAATGCAAGCACCTTGCTCTTGTCCATCTGAACAGTTTCACTTGGAGTCAGATCATCAGCGCATACTATAAGTTTTTCGTCCGCAGAGAAATCCTCTGTATGTGCATTCGTAAGATTTTTTACTATTCTGTCAGATATATCCAGCACATCTGCGGAACGTGCCTTCATATACTCATCATCCATAGAGGAAAACATTTTTGCAAAATTATCACCTGTACAAGCCACGGCATATTCCGCATTTACGCTCTGAGAATTTATGATGTTTTCTACGGACTCCAGATAATCCTCGTCCTTAACCATCATCTGATGTATTTCAAATATCTGAGCATTAGCCTCTCCTACCTCAGTTACCGCCTTATGATATAGCTGTTCAAGCTGCGCAAGCGTCTGCTGCTTCGCATTCTCAAATCGGGACATTTCCGCTTCGCTGTTTGGGGAATGTATGCGTTTAACACTTGTTCTGTCCTTTCCGAGAAGCTTAATTCTGCCTATGGCTACGCCGTTTGAAACTCCCTTACCTTTTATGACGTTCATTTTTCGTCACGTCCTTTCTTTTGCTTCTTTGGAATAATATTAAAGATTATCTGCAAAAAACTTTTCAAGAGAAGCTGCAGCCTGTTCCTCATCAGCACCTTCGCAGGTTACTTTAATCTCGTTGCCGCATTTTACAGCAAGTCCCATAATACTGAAAAGCTTTTTGGCGTCTGCGGATTTTCCGTCCTTTTCAATTTTTATATCGGATTTAAAGTTCTGAGCACATTTGACGAGCATTCCTGCCGGTCTTGCATGAATTCCTGTTTCATCCTTGATAACGTATGCAAAATTTTTCATAGATCATTTCTCCTTAAATCTTTTATTAAACAAGTTTAACATAGGTTATTATTATTACCGTAATTTTTTCATTTATAAATTGATACATTGACTATTATTTCCGACAAACTCAAATGCATTTTGTTGTATAAAATGACCAAAAATAAATAAAGCTTGTCAAACGCTTGCAAAAAGTCAATAAATATGTTAAAATATATTGTAAACAATCAGCACATATATAGTAGTGCGGTCTATTTATAAACTGGTATTTTATGGAGGTGTCATTTTGAAAATTCAGGAATCTGCTGAGAATTATCTTGAAACCATACTTATTATTAATGAACGCAAAGGCGAGGTGCGCAGTATAGATATTGTAAACGAACTGGAATTTTCCAAGCCCAGCGTAAGCATTGCTATGAAAAATCTTCGTGAAAACGGATATATAAAAGTTGATAAAGACGGTTATATCACTTTGACCGACATGGGACTTGAAATCGCCGAGAAAATGTACGAACGCCACAGGCTTATTTCCCACTGCCTTACGCTTATGGGTGTTGACCCAAAGGTTGCAGTTGAAGACGCCTGCCGTATTGAGCATGTCATCAGCGTGGAATCCTTTGAAGCTATCAAGAAATACGCTGTCAAGCTGGAAAAACAGTAACATTGGTCATTAAATGTATTTATATCATTATTTTGATAAAACAACAGGTCCGTTCAAAAATTTATCAGACCTGCCAATTAAAGAAGCGAAAGATATTCTTGATAAAATAAAACAAACAAAGCCAAATTCACAAAGCGCTCAAAGACATGATAAATACGTTGAATACAGGCGTAACTGTGAGGCTAAAATTCGCTCGGAGTTTATTAAAAAGGGCGGAATTGTCACCAGAGCCGTACCTCATTATATGGTCGTTGAGCACAGTCCTTGGTTAAGTTCGTGGTTTGAAAACAGCGATTTTATAAAGATACCTATTGAGGAATTTAACGTAAACACGCTCTCGTTTACATACGGCGATTCTATGCCTACTTTTAGTAATGCCGTTAATGACGGGAAAGAATACCGTCAAAAGCTGTATACATACAATGAAATTCTGAAAATCATTGATAAATACGGTTTGCCGCAGGATTGGAACGACGACGGCAAATACGGACCCGAAAGGTACATAGAAGTGTGTGTATGGAGCGATGAGACTGTAAGTAAATATAAATAATCGGCGCACTCAGTCGGATTTACCGACTTGTGCGCCGTCTTTTTTTAGATAATTTTATTCAACTTCCCAGCTATTGAGATATTTTTCCTGTTCTTCCGAAAGCTTGTCGATCTCAAGTCCCCAGTATCTGAGCTTTGCGCTTGCAACTTCATTGTCGATCTCCTCGGGAACATACACTACTCTGCTGCCTGCCTCAAGCTTGGATACCTTATCACTGTTCTTAACAAGATAAGCCGCAGACAACGCCTGAATTGCAAAGGACATATCCATAATTTCCGCAGGGTGTCCGTCGCCTGCCGCAAGATTTACCAGTCTGCCCTCTCCTATCACATACAGCCAGTTTCCGTTGGAGAGCTTATAGCCGTCAATATTATTTCTCGCAAGCTTGCTTTCAACGGCAAGCTTTTTCAGTCCCGCAACGTCGACCTCACAGTCGAAATGTCCAGCGTTGCAGAGGATAGCGCCGTCCTTCATATTGAAAAAGGACTTTTCCGTTATAACGTCCTTACAGCCCGTAACGGTCACAAAAAAGTCGCCGATCTTTGCGGCTTCCTCCATTTTCATTACCTTGAAGCCGTCCATAACAGCCTCTATAGCTTTAACAGGATCTACCTCGGTAACTATAACGCTTGCGCCAAGTCCTTTTGCCCTCATAGCAACGCCCTTGCCGCACCAGCCGTAGCCAGCAACGACCACATTTTTACCTGCAACTATAAGGTTGGTTGTGCGGTTGATACCGTCCCATACCGACTGACCTGTACCATAGCGGTTGTCAAACAGATACTTGCACTTTGCATTATTAACAAGTACCATAGGGAATTTAAGCTCCTTAGCCTTATTCATAGCGATAAGACGGATAATTCCCGTTGTAGTCTCCTCACATCCGCCGATAACGTTAGGTATAAGCTCGGGATATTCGCTGTGGATAAGATTAACAAGATCTCCTCCGTCGTCGATAATAATATTCGGGCCAGCCTTTACGACTTCGGATATATGTCTGTGATATTCTTCGTCAGTTGCGCCGTGCCACGCAAAAACGTTAAGTCCGTCGTGTACCAGCCCTGCGGCAACATCGTCCTGAGTGGACAGCGGATTACTGCCTGTAATATACATTTCCGCTCCGCCTGCCGCCAGTACCTTACAAAGATACGCCGTCTTAGCCTCCAGATGCACCGACAGAGCAACTTTAAGTCCTGCAAAAGGCTTTTCACGTTCAAACTTTTCTTCAAGCCCTCTCAGCAAACACATATTCTGCTTTACCCAGTCGATTTTACGCTTTCCGCTTTCCCACAGACTTTCGTCACGAATTTCGCTCATTTTATCATATCCTTTCTCAAAAATTGACAATGGACAATTAAGATGCTCACAGATCTCAGAAGATACGCCGCCGGCGCACAATACTTGTCCATTGTACATTGTTAATTGTCAATTTACTTTGTATACCACTTTTTCAAGGTTTCCTCCGCTTTTTTACCGTAGATCGTAAAATCGCGGTTTTCCTTTGCCTTCTCGATAGGCGGAAGGATCGCCTTCCAGTCCCACCAGAAATATCCGCAGAACCAGTCCTTATCCCAAGTCGCTGCCATTGCGCTCTCATAGAAATCCGACTGCTCCTGCTCGTCCATTGGCAGCTCCGGTCTGTAATGGAAATCCCAAGGATACATTGTACAGCCTTGCTCATTTCTTACGCCGATCTCAGCAAACATAAGAGGCTTACCGTATTTCTCATGGCACTTTTCCAGAGTTTTAACTACTTCAGCCCACTTTTTGTGCATTGTCTCTATGCCCTTGTTTTCCTTGTCGGTAACAGGATAATACCCGCTGATACCGATAACGTCAACATCGCTCAGCCAAGTAAAACGTAACTCGTCGCCATGATTTATGTTGTGCATGACTATACCGTGATAAACCGCTCTGACTTTTGAGATCATATCCTTGCAGTATTCCGCCTGCTTGTCCATGCCTGCCATTTCACAGCCTGTACAAAGCATTTCACAGCCCGTTTTTCCCGCAAGCCTTGCGTAGTGGAGCATAAAATTATTGTATGATCTAAACCACTTTTCCCAGTAGCCGCATTCCTCAGTAGGAAAATCTATTCTCGCTCTCCATGCCCTGTCAAGACAGTTGACCATAGGCTTAAGACAGACCTTAAGTCCCATTGACTTAGCCATTTTGACAGCGTGTATAACTTCCTCATCGGTCTGAGTCATACCATACAGAGAAAATACCGTTGTACTTGCAAATGTCTCCTGCCAGCTGTTTACTGGTATGCATATCCAGTTGAGTCCGTTGGAGGCAAGTCGTTTCATAGACTGCTCTGCTTTTTCCGTTAGAAAATCACCGCTTCTCGAGAAAAATCCCCATGTATATCCTTTGCAGAAAATGTCCTTATTCATATTAAAATCCTCTTTTCTAGGGTTTATAGACCCTTGTATATGTTTGAATTGTAAAACCGCACGTAACCTCCAGACTGTCCAGCTCTTTAAGCCTTTCGGCTGATCCCGCTGACGTTTTATAATAATACGGAGTCATTGTAAACAGATTTTGTATATCAGCGCTGTTTTCCAGAGTAACCTTGTACTCTAAAATAACCTCGTCCGTCAAATTGAATTTATTCAGTCCGTAGACATTTGGCTTGTTCTCATATGGCTTCTCATACAGCACACTTTTAAGTTCAAACAAATGCCTCGGCGACGGAGACACTACCACAAGCTTACCCCTGTGCCTCAGCTTTCGAGCATACTCGTCATTGGAAACAGGCGCAAAGGTACACACAATAAGATCGGCAAAATGGTCTTTGAACGGCAATTCAAATGAGGACGCCACCGCAAATCCGCAGTTAGTAAGTCCTATGCGCTTAGCCCTTGCAGCGCAGTGCGACACTGCATTCTTAGAAATATCTATACCCCAGAACGAAGCTTTTTTAAGTCTGTCCGCATAAATACAGGTGTAATATCCCTCTCCGCAGCCGCTGTCAATGATTTTCGGGTCTTTAATGTTTTCAATCAGCACTGCCATTATATCTGCCGTTTTCTCGGCAAGGGGACGATAATAATCCCTTTCGAGAAACTCTGTACGGGCTTTTACCATTTCGGCGTTATCACCTGCGTTTTTGGGATTTCTTCCTGCTGTAGTAAGAAGATTCACATATCCCTTTCCGGAAATATCAAAGCTGTGTCCGAACTGACAGTGCCAGACGTTATTAAGCCGTTTTAATCTTTTTCGGCATACGGGACAAACATACATAATCAATCACCCGCATTATTATATCATAATACGGGTGATATTTCAAGGCAAATTTATGAAAAAATCAACTCTTATCGAAAAAAATGATTTTCATATCAAAAGGAGCAAGCGAAAGGTCATAGCCATTAAAAGCAAAATCACATTTTTTCTCTGAATTGTTAAAAATAAAATACACATACTTTCTCGCGTTTTCCCTTATAGTGACCTCCACACGCTCGGGAAGATCATCAATAATATCGATATCACATTCTTTAAGAATACTTTTTGCAAGCTCTCTGTAATAACTTTTAAAAAGCACCGTTCCTATGTAATAGCATTTACCATTGCCAAATTCATTTACAGTACCTGCCGGCAAGCTCTTATAGAAGCTTGCATCATATTTGAGGATCGGCTTTGCTGTAGAACATTCGATAACATCGCACCAGCTTGTGCATTGGTATCGATCACCGATATTATCGTAAACGTCAATTCTGTCGTAACCTACAGGATCATACTCGCTTACCTTACACCCTGCCGTTTCATTAAACATCGCAGGAAGCTGCTGCATATAACAGCCGTTGTCCTTATCCTTGACCGCGCTTCGGCAGGTAAGAATAAGCGTACCTCCGTTTTTTACAAAATCATTCATGCGAACCGATATTTCCTCCGAACACACATAAAAAGCGGGAGCGCACACTACTCTGTATTTTGTAAAATCTTCATTTTCGGAAATTATATCAACATTCACTCCGCAATGAGAAAACCCGTCATGCCAAGCCTTCAGCTGATTATAATAGTAAAAGCCGTCGGTCTGCGGCTGTATTTTCAAAGCTAAATCACTGTCATATGAATAAATCAAAGCGACATCGGATTTTAATTTAGTATCCGTTATTTCCGTTAATGTCTCTGCGGTACGGCACAAATCCTCAAATTCTCTGAAACGTCTTCCGGGTACGTTTGAATGATCGATCAGACCGTGCCAATGCATTTCCGCGCCCTTAGCCGCAGTTCTCCACCGGAAGTGTATGACCTCATTTGCTCCGTGGGCAAAAGCCTGCAGGGAATAACCCTTTATCATTCCAGGCTTAGTGGTTCTCGACATAGGTGCCCAGCTTCCCATTGCCCCGCTGAGCTGTTCCATGATAACAAAATTATCCTGCTTAACGCCCCGCATAAAATCAAGATGAAATGAGTGCGAATAATACTCATCGGCACTTTCGGGAATTTTAAGAGGAGGATAATTATCGTATGACGTAAAATCAAGAGCCTTAAAAGCTTTATGCAGGTCCGGCATATTTTCACAAAACCAGCAGTTGGTAGTCACAGGTATATTCGGACAGTTTCTGCGTATGATTTCAGCCTGAGCCTTTACATATTCTATCATATCGTCAGACGCAAAACGATGATAATCAAGCACATAAGCGGGATTGAGCCATGCTCTGTTATATTGCTCTGTTGGAGGTTTTATCTGCTCCCAGTCGGAGAATTCCCCGCTCCACATTACATTTCCGTAACGTTGGTTCAGCTCGTCAAGAGATCCGTATTTATTCTTTAGCCATTTTCTGTATTTTTTTGTGCATACCTCACAGGCGCAAATATTAGACTCCAGTTCATTATCTATCTGCCATGCTGCTACATTTTTTACAGATGCGTAATGCTTGGTCATTTTATCTACAACTCTGTGGGACAATCTCACAAAATCCGGATCGTTATAGCACCTGTGACCTCGTATCCCCGTAGCTATATGTCCGCCGTCCGGAGAAGTTCTTACAGCATTCGGATACTTTTCATACAGCCACAGCGGAGGGCAGTTTGTTGGAGTGCATAGGATAACGTCAATGCTGTTTTTTTCAAAAAGAGCCACAGCCCTGTCAAGCCAGGCAAAATCAAATTCTCCCTCCTTAGGTTCGATTCTGCACCAGGCAAATTCAGCAAGTCTGACAACCCTAACACCTGTTTTTTTCATTAAAAGAACATCCTGCTCCCACATATTTTCTTCCCAATGCTCGGGATAATAATCAACACCGATTTTCATGAAAGCCTCCTGTAAAATTTTCCAGTATATAATAACAGTGAAAACGCCAATAATAAAAGTACCGAATTTATTGTCAAAGGAGAACATCTATGGATAACCAAAATAATCTTTCAGAACTGATAAACAGCGACAGTCAATGCATGGAGTTCTATCAGTCTCTTACACCGTCTTTACGTCAAAACCTGCTTGAAAGAAATCCGAACACATTTTTACAGCTTAAAGAATGCTGGGAGCAAAGTCACAGACGCTCTCATAACGACGGAATGTATTCCTATTACAATCCCTCATGCAGCGCTAACGACTGCACAGGACTAATACCGTCAGGTTCAAATCAGTCAGAGGACGATTTTGAGATCTACAAAAATTTGTATCCTTTTGAAGTTCCGCCTTCAGACAAACCTCTCAGTCAATCGCAGCCGCACTGATTTTATTTAGCTTTTCCTTTATTGCCGTCAGCGCCTTTGCAGGACCTTCCTCCCCGTCGGTAGAAATTTCTCCGACAGCCATATCCATAGGACATATATCTGTACCCTGACGGTTCACTATTCGCTCGGTGAGTATCTTATATTGAACATCTATACCATATCTTTCCAAGATCTCAATAGCTCCGATGCTTGCTGTTTCTGCATAAACTGCCCGAGCGCCCATATAGCAGTAAAGAAAAGCGGCTGCTCTGCCCACAATTTTATCTGCGGCACAGCAGCCCTCTGTGCTGACTCCTCCGCCTATAAGAATGAGCAAAGGCTTGACTCCTGTTTCCCGAAAGGCTCTTATTTCTCCGTCTTTCACTGTAACGCAGGTATATCCGCCTTGTTCAAATATTTCTATTGCCTTTTTCCAATCGCCGTTCATTCCGATCCTCCGAATACTTTATTGTTAAGTATATAATATCACGCAAATTTACCTTTGTCAACGGAATTTTCAAAAAACGCAAAATTATTATCCGCCGAAAAATGCAAATAAATTTACCGCTTTGTAAAAAGTTCAATTATCAAAATAATTTTATCAAGGTATGAAAATAACAAAACTGATTATAATATGACAGAGTGGAGCGTACATATTGATTTGATCCTGAAAAAACGGACAGATCGATAAATCACCTTTACGGAGGAAAATCAAATGAAAGATAAGATTTTCGGAGTTCTCCAGCGAGTGGGACGCTCTTTTATGCTGCCAATAGCACTGCTGCCCGTGGCAGGTCTTCTGTTGGGCATAGGAAGCTCGTTTACAAATCCAACCACTCTTGAAACCTACCGCCTGACAAACATTATACGGGAGGGCGGCGTCCTATATACCGTTTTGGACATAATGTCAAAAACAGGCAGCGCAGTTTTTGACAACCTTTCTCTGCTGTTTGCAATGGGTGTAGCCATTGGCATGGCAAAGAAAGAAAAAGAAGTTGCAGCCTTATCTGGCGCGATAGCCTTTCTCATTATGAATACTGCTATCAGTGCGCTTATCTATGCCAGAGGAGGAGTTGATGCTATGCCTGCAAACTCCACAGCCTCGGTACTGGGTATCACTACTCTGCAAATGGGCGTATTCGGTGGTATTATCGTCGGTCTGGGAGTTGCGGCTCTGCATAACAGGTTTTATAAAATACAGCTTCCGCAGGTGCTTTCTTTTTTCGGCGGAACACGATTTGTGCCTATAATATGCAGCCTTGTGTTCCTTGCGGTAGGTATTGTAATGTTCTATGTATGGGGCTTTGTACAGACAGGTATAGCTCATCTGGGCAATCTGGTGCTTAATTCGGGATATGCAGGAACATGGATATACGGTATAATTGAACGTGCGCTTATTCCTTTCGGACTGCATCACGTTTTCTATATGCCGTTCTGGCAAACGGAACTTGGCGGCTCAATGATCATTGACGGTGTAACTGTACAGGGAGCTCAGAATATTTTCTTCGCAGAGCTTGCCTCAAAATCAACCGAGGTATTTTCAGTTTCCGCCACACGTTTTATGACAGGTAAATTCCCGTTTATGATCTTCGGACTTCCTGCAGCGGCATACGCTATGTACAGAGCTGCACGTCCGGAAAAGAAAAAGGTAGTCGGCGGACTTCTTCTCTCTGCTGCGCTGACCTCAATGCTTACAGGTATCACAGAACCGCTGGAGTTCACATTCCTGTTCGTTGCACCTGTAATGTATGCCGTGCACTGTGTGCTTGCGGGACTTTCCTATATGCTTATGCACATTCTTGGAGTAGGCGTAGGAATGACATTCTCAGGAGGCGCAATAGACCTGACGCTGTTCGGTATTCTTCAAGGCAACGCCAAAACTCACTGGTTATGGATAGTAGCAGTAGGAGCAATATACGCTGTGATCTATTATCTGGTGTTCTACTTTATGATAACAAAATTAAATCTGAAAACACCGGGACGCGAGGCTGACGACGAGGAAACCAAGCTGTATACCAGAGCCGATATGAATACCAAAAATTCAAACTCAGCTGCAGCCGCCGACGGCGTAAGCAGGCTGATAGTAAAAGGTCTCGGCGGACGGGACAATATCGCTGACCTTGACTGCTGCGCGACAAGGCTTAGAATAACTCTGAAAGATTCCTCTCTTGCCAGCGACGGCGATCTTAAAGCAAGCGGCGCTTCGGGAGTTATTCATAAGGGTGACGGTATTCAGGTCATATACGGTCCGCAGGTCTCTGTTATAAAATCAAATCTTGAGGATTATCTTGACAGACGCATTGAGGACGTACCCGAAGAATTGGCGGAAACTGAAAAAAGTCCTCATACCGACTCTGACACATCTGATAAAAATGATGTTGAAAACGAAATACTGGGTGCACACGTTTCCGGCAAGGTTGTCAGACTTGAAAATGTTGAGGACGATGTTTTCTCACAAAAAATTCTCGGTGAGGGCATTGCAGTTGAACCGATAGAGGGCAGGCTGTACGCTCCCTGCGACGGAGTAATAGACACCGTTTTTGAAACAAAGCACGCTGTAAATCTCAGATCTGATAAAGGCTGTGAGATTCTCCTGCATATCGGAATAGATACCGTCAAGCTTGAGGGCAGACATTTTAAATCTCATATTCAAAACGGTCAGCAGATAAAAAAAGGCGATTTACTTGTAACTTTTGATATAAAGGCTATACAGCAGGAGGGTTATAAGGTCACGACCCCTATGATAATCTGCAATTCCGACAGATATGGTACGATTAAAACGTTAAACAGCGGCGCAGTAAAATCAGGAGAAGATCTTCTGAATGCAGAAAAATAATTTTAATACAGACCTGTTTAGTTGTTAAACAGGCGCAATAAAATCAAAAAGAACCCGCACGGATCACTCTGTGCGGGTCATATTATTGTTTAAAGGAAATGTGACAGTAATAACCGTACCTTCTCCGACAACGCTGTCCAACTTAATAACCGCGTTGTGCAGACGAGCTGCATGCTTTACTATAGAAAGACCCAGACCTGTTCCTCCGATCTCCTTCGAGTGACTTTTATCCACACGATAAAAACGCTCAAAAATACGTTCTCTGTGTTCGGGCGGAATTCCGATGCCTGTGTCTGCAACCGAAAGCGTAACATTCTGACCGTCTTTTTTTACGGTTACTGTTACCGAACCGTCTTGTATGTTGTATTTGATCGCATTATCGCAAAGGTTATAAACAATGCCCTGCAAAAGCTGAGGAAGCCCATAAACATCAGCATTTTCTCCCTTAAGAATAAGCTTGACGCCGGAAGTCTCCGCTTCTGCCGAAAGACTGTCAATAACGGTCTGCGCCATGGAATACAGATCGACGGAATCACGTTTCATATCGTCTGCACCTTCGTCCAGATGTGACAGCTTTATGATATCCTCAACCAGATGTATCATTCTCTGCGCTTCGCCGTATATCTGTTTGGAGAACTTCGTCATATCCTCCTGCTTAACAATGCCGTTTGTCATCAGTTCGGCACAGCCCGAAATAGTATGCAGCGGCGTTTTAAGCTCATGAGATACGTTAGCTGTGAATTCACGGCGTATCTGTTCTGATTTTTCTTTTTCTGTAACATTAAGCAGAAGTAAAACAACACCTGATACCTTATCCTCCGACATAACGGGGCTAGATTTGAGCTGATATATACCGTCGCCCATTTCCATTGTTTTTTCACCGAATTCACCGTTAACAGCTTTATTAAGAACCTCCTGCAATTCCAGACTGCGGTTTACTGACAGAATATCCTGACCAACAGGAGAATCGTCACCTCCGATCAGACGCGCCGCCGAACGATTTATGCCAAGAATTGTTCCGCCGCTGTTGAGAAAAACGATACCCTCTCTCATATTAGTGGTGACTGTTTCAAACTCTATTTGCTTTTGTCTGAGCTGTTGCCTCTGCCGTTTTATTTTCTTTTGCTGAACATTAATACGCCGCAGCAGCGGTGTAAGCTCGTCATAGCAATCATTGTTCAGCGGTTCGTCAAGGTCTACCTCATTAAGCGGCTTAACGATTTTTCTGGAAAGACGCGACGCAAGCCAAAGCGACAATACAAGCGCTATAATAATCACGATACATATTGGCTGGAGCATTCCCCAAAGTAAGGTCAATAAGGTATTCTGCGCTATTGAAAGCCGAAGTACCGTACCGTCCGGCAAACGTTGTGCGCAATACAACGAACGTTCCAAAAGAGTATCTGAATAACGTGAACTTTCTCCTAAGCCTTCTGAAAACGCCTGCTTTATTTCTTCACGCTCCAGATGATTTTCCATTCCGTCCGAATCGGATCTGCTGTCATAAAGCACTGTGCCGTCCGTACTTACCCATGTGATACGATAGTTTTGTATGTCAAGTCCCTCAAAATATCCTATGCCTTCATTTGCTACCCCATGTGACGCAAGGCTTGTCTGCATTCTTAACTGATTACGCTGAACGTTGGAAAAATAGTCGTAAAGCGCTCCCATAAACAACGCAACTGACGCCAAAAGCACACCTATTGCCACAAAGCATATTGAACGGAAAATTCGTTTTGTCATTACCTAGCCTCCATTCGATAGCCAACGCCACGAACGGTTTTAATATAATCTCCGCAAGCGCCAAGCTTTGTGCGCAATGTGCCGATATGGACATCTACGGTACGTGTCTCGCCCATGTAATCAGTATCCCATATACTTTGCAGAAGCTGGTCTCTTGTAAATACTCTTCCCGGATTTTCCATAAATTTTTTAAGCATATCGTATTCTTTTAATGTAAGCTCAACACGATTATTTTGTGAAATAACGATATGTTCGGCGGTATTGACCGACAGCTCCCCTACGCTCAGGATCCCCGCCGATTTAGGTTCAGTGCGTCTCAGCACCGCTTTTACTCTGGATAACATTTCCATCATACCGAAGGGCTTTGAAAGATAATCGTCTGCACCAAGGTCAAGACCTATCACTTTATCATACTCGGTACCCTTTGCAGTAGCCATAATCACCGGAATATCTGCAGTTACTGAATTTGACCGCAGCTTTTTCAATATCTCTATCCCGTCCTCACCGGGAAGCATAATATCCAGCATGATAAGCTGCGGGATTTTTGTTTGCAGGGCATCAAAAAGCTCCGTACCCTCAGAAAATCCCTTAGCGTCATAGCCTGCGGAATTCAAAGCATATATCATCAGCTCACGTATTGCACTGTCATCCTCTACGCAAAAAATCACAGCGTATTACTTCCTTTCCTGAAAAATTTTGATTTAATACCATTTTACAATTCTAAAATCAAATCTGTCACCATATTAATGTAAAGTTATTGTAAACCCCAAAATCTATAATCAAATTATACCATAAAACAAAATATTTATCAACATCTGTTCTTAAAGGACAGGATTTGCAAACAAGCGGCAAAAGCGTATTTTCGCTTCTGCCGCGCTGATACTATTTTTCCGATTACGCTATTTGCCTTTGCGCCCCGTAATTGAGAACAATACCCACTCGGCTATGTTTACCGCATGATCTCCTATTTTCTCAAAATATTTTGCTATCATAAGAAAATCAATGGCATATTCACCGTCGTCGGGATTTTGGGAAATTATACCTATAAGACTGTTTTTAACGCTGTTGAAGCATTCATCTACAACATCGTCATATGCTATAACGGATTTTGCAAGCTCTGTATCCTTTTTAACATAGGCGTCAACGCTGTCGGTCACCATTTTAATTATTGCATTGGCCATTTCGTAAATCCTGATACCCTCAGGTGCAGAGCGTCCGTTCAGAAATGTGATGATCTCAGCAATATCCTCTGCCTGATCTCCTATACGTTCCATATCAGTGATCATCTTTAAAGCGGCGGATATCTGTCTTAGATCCTTTGCTACAGGCTGCTGCTGCAACAATAGCTTTAAGCATAAGGATTCAATATCTCTTTCCATACGGTCTACCTCAAGATCCAAAGGAAAAACTTTTTTTGCCAATTCCATATTGCCTTCATATAACGATTTTGAAACCAGTGCTATAGCCTCCTCGCACAAAGAACCCATAGTTATCAGATCCTTTTTTAGCTGGGCAAGCTGCTGATCGAATCTGCTTCTCATTATCCGAACCTCCCTGTAATATAATCCTCGGTACGCTTATCCGCAGGCTGAGAGAAAAGCTTTTCCGTATCGTCATATTCCACCAATTCTCCCAACAGGAAAAACGCTGTTTTATCTGATATTCTCACAGCCTGCTGCATATTATGCGTAACGATTATGATAGTATATTTATCCTTTAGCTGTATAGCAAGTTCCTCTATTTTTGAAGTTGAAATAGGGTCAAGCGCACTGGTAGGCTCATCCATAAGCAGTACATCCGGCTCGACAGCTAAAGCGCGTGCGATACACAATCGTTGCTGCTGTCCGCCCGAAAGACCAAGCGCATTCTTTTTAAGTCTGTCCTTGACCTCGTCCCAGATCGCAGCGCCGCGCAGTGAGCGCTCAACTATCTCGTCCAGCTTTACTCTGCTTTTTATGCCGTGAGTTCTCGGTCCGTAGGCAATGTTGTCGTAAATACTCATTGGAAATGGATTAGGTTTTTGAAATACCATCCCGATCTCTTTTCTGAGAGAGTTTACATCCATTTCCGGATCAAAAATATTTGCATGTCCGTAGCATATATCTCCCGTTATTTTTACTCCGGGGATCAGATCATTCATACGATTAAGCGTTTTCAGAAAAGTGGACTTTCCGCAGCCCGAAGAACCTATCAAAGCAGTAATGCTTTTTTCGGGAATATTCATATTTATATTTTTGAGAGCCTGAGTACTTCCGTACCACAGACACATATCTTTAACAGTGATTATGTCTTTCATATACTTCTCCTCTTTTTGAAATATCTGCCCACAAATGCGGCAAGCAGATTTATTATCAGCGTCAGTATCATAAGTATTGCGGCAATGCCGAAAGCAACACCGAATTCTCCCTGTTCTTTTGCATAAACATACAACGCTACGGTAAGAGTAGCGCCCGAACTGCCAAGCCCCTCAAAAAAACCGTTAAGTGCGTGGGCAAAGCCCGCTGTAAACAGCAGAGCCGCCGATTCGCCGAGAATTCGCCCCACAGAAAGTATACAGCCAGTTATCACTCCGTCGATACAGCCGGGGAGTACTACTGTGCGTATCACTCTCCATTTCCCGGTGCCAAGACCGAACGCACCTTCGCGATAGCTTTGCGGAACTGTTTTAAGACTCTCCTGAGTTGTACGCATGATCGTCGGCAGGTTCATAATCACCAGCGTCAAAGCGCCTGCCAGCAGCGAGGTCTGCATATTCAGAAACTGGCAGAAAAACAGCATCCCCACCAGACCGTATATGATAGAGGGTATTCCCGAAAGAGTTTCTGCCGCATATTCGATAATACTTACAAGCTTTTTGTTACGGGCATATTCTGTCAGATAAACCGCCGCTCCCGCGCCGAAAGGTATTACAATTATTAAAGCTGCAATAATTATATACACCGTATTCAGAATATCGGGCAGAATTCCGATCTTTCCTGTTAAGTAACTTGGCTTGGTGGATAAAAGCTCCCACGAAAGATTTGGAATACCCTTTATCAGTACATATGCCACAAGAAACAAAGCCAGACCGCAGGTAAGAACCGTTGACACAAACATCAGGATACGCATAACAAGGATATACATCTTTCTTCTTTTGGATATATTATTCTGCATATTTATCCCTCCTTACTGCGTTTCAGGAAAAAGTTCAGCGTTGCATTGATAAGCATTATGAACAAGAACAGCACCAATGCAATTGAAAACAATGCCTGCTTCTGCAATCCGCCTGCATATGACATCTCGCTTGCAACTGCCGTTGTAAGAAAACGGACGCTCTGAAACAGCGACGGCATATTCGGTGCATTGCCAGATACCATCATAACAGCCATTGCCTCACCGATAGCTCTGCCCACACCAAGAACTACTGCGGCGGCAATTCCGCTTTTCGCTGCGGGAACGGAAACTCTGAAATACGTTTCAACAGGTGTTGCTCCAAGTGCAAGCGACGCGTCCTCATAATCCTTAGGAACAGCTTCCAGCGCTGTAATAGACACGTTGATTATAGACGGCAATATCATAATTGCAAGTACTATAATCGCTGCGAGAAGACCCGAACCGTCCGGTATGCTGAAAATATTTCTGATCGCCGGTACCAGTACCAGCATACCCACAAGACCGTATACTACCGATGGAATTCCTGCAAGTAAGCTTACGGCAGAAGATACGACATTCTTAACTGTTGGTGACGCAAATTTCGCAAGATACACGGCAGTAAGAAACCCTATTGGAACTCCCAGAACTATCGCTCCTGCCGTACCGTAAACGCTTGTTAGAATAAACGGAAGAATTCCGAACGACGGTTCTGCCGCTGTGGACTTCCATGTGTCTCCGAGCAGAAAGTCGATCAGTCCGATCTCGCGAATGGCAGGAATACCCGAAATGATAAGATAAACCGTAATCAGCAATACGCAGCCCACGGTAATCAGGCCGAGAATAAGAAACACGCCGTGGACAAAAGCTTCTAAAAATTGTTTTTTGTCTTTCACACTAAATTTCCTTTCCTGACAATAAATCGGCGGCGGATATCTCTCCGCCGATTTCATAAGGTTATTATTTCACCGGTACTACGCCTGCATCGGATATCAGAGAAGCAGCATCTTCGGATACAGCAAAGTCATAGAAGCTCTGAGCTGCCTCGGAAAGCTCGGTATCTTTCTTTGTTACAAGTACAAAAGGACGCTGTACTGCGTAGATGCCGTCTTTTATTGTGTCGTCGGTAGGCGTTACTCCTCCTACCTGAAGAACCTTAACGGTATCTTTAAGAGAAGCGAGAGACGCATATCCCACAGCATTAGGATTTCCCGCAACAGTTGTTATAACATCTCCTGTGGAGGTCAGCTCCTGACGGTATTTGCATACTTCCTCAACGCCTATAATGCTTTCAAAACCGTCTCTCGTACCTGAGCCTGCCTCACGTCCGATCAACACGATCTCACCGTCGTTCCCGCCCAAATCTTTCCAGTTCGTTATGTCTCCTTTATAAATAGAAGCGATCTCATCGGTGCTAAGATCGGTTATGGGATTTTCAGGATTTACAATAATTGCGATACCGTCATACGCCAGAATAGTTTCTTCAAGACCCTGAGATATTTCATCCTCCTTAAGCGCTCGGCTGGAAAGACCTATATCGCAGCGGCCTTCCAGAACTGCCTGAATTCCGGAGCCTGAACCTGTAGGATTATAAGTAAAAGTTACACCGGAGTTGTCCGACTCAAACGCCTCTCCCAGAGTACCTATAACCTTTTCCATTGAAGTTGAGCCGTCGGTAGAAACCGTTCCTGCGGATTTGTCGGAGCATCCGCTGAACACGCTTACTGTCATTGCCGCCGCCAAAGCCAATGCAAACACCTTTTTTGTCACTTTCATACTTAAGATCTCCTTTAAAAATTTTCATAACTCTTGGTTACAGGTAAATAATACATCTGCAACATCAAATCTGTTATCCTTGAATTGTAAAATGTATGTAAAGCTCAAATTTAAAGACAGTTTCTGATAATATGTTACTACAAAAAAACGTTCTTATTCCTCAATTTGGATAAAAATTTATGACATAGTCTGTATCGAATATAAAAAATAGAGACGCTTCCTTCGGAAACCTCTCTATTTTTCAGTCAGAATATTTATTGCTTGTTATATTATCTTTTGTTCTTTTAAATTTTACTTGTCCGAGTCCTTTATTATTTCTGTTATGGACTCTTTTCTTATTCTTCTAAGCGGTATCGCCGAAGCAAGACAGCCTACCGCAAATGCCGCCGCGCTTGCTATGACTGCTCCGCTTATGGGACGTGCGTAGCTGAATACCGATAGGTACATATCGTCGCTCATGTCAAAAAGCATTGACATAAAACTGTTTTTCGTTAAAAACAGCATAAGCTCCGAAAGTATCAGCGCGAATAAGCCCGATACCGCCGCATATTGCAGACATTCTATGATTATAAGCTTTGTAAGCTGTCCTGATGACATACCCAGCGATCTCATAGCCGCTATCTCGGGTCTGCGGTTGAGTATGCCTGTGGAAACGATATTCACCATATTGACCACGGCAATGAACGTTATCAGTGCAATAAGCGCATAGCCCAATATTTTAACTGAGGATATTTTGCGTTTTTCCGCAAGATTATTACCGAAATTATCAAAGTATTCATAGCCGTTTTTGTCAAGGAACTCAATAGCAAGATTGTGTAACTGCTCATCGGTGTATTCGTCGCTTTCCGCCAGATCCATCATATAACTCAAATTATAATTAAGGAACATATCGGTTCCAAAAAGCTTTTTATGATGTTCCTCGGTGGTAATAAGCACAATAGTGCCGTATCCTCTGTAAGCACTGTGTTCAAATTCTCCGAGAATATTAAAATCGGTATCTAAATAAAGATGCTCTCGATGATCCATACCGTTTTCGTCGACTACATCTTTAAATTCACCTGTTTCAAGCGTGCCTTTGAGACTTATTCCCGTTGGGTCATTAAGTATCTTGCATACAGGGTCTTCACTACTGCGGAAATAAGTGTTATTGATAAGATAACCGTCCTTTTGGTTAAGCTCGTCATAGGAAACTTCAGGCTTGCCGTCAAATATGCTATTATAGGTATCCTCATTTACAAAAAAAACTATTATATGATCTCTATTTGATATATCATCATACTCCTCGGCAATAGCATTCTTATAGTCCTCTGTAAAAGACAGACTGCTAATGTCGCTTATATTTCCAAATTTATAAATATATGCCTGAACATTTTTGAAATATCCCGTGTCCTTCAATTGTTTGGTATATTTTTGAAAATCAAAATATCCATAAGGATAAGTCTCATCTGTAAAAGGCACATCGGGAGTATCGAAATCAATTTCAATATCACAGCTATTAAATTGGGAATTTTCCTCCATGACCATATTCATACCCTGAATTATAAATCTGAACGAAATGAACATAGTCATAGAAATGGTTATGGACAAAACAGTAATGATATAACGCTTTTTGTTTCGCCTGATATTACGTGAGGCAAGTCTGCCTGTCCAGCCGAAAAACAGACCGAACAGCGTGTGCTTTCTGACCTTTTTGATCTTTCCCTTACCGCCCTGAATAGCCTGTATGGGCGTCATTTTAGTGATACGCATTCCCACGCCGTAGGCTGAAAGCATTACCCAGCCCAGCGCAGTCACAATAGTCAGCAGTATAAACGCAGGCGAAACGTGAAAGGCTATGCATTGCTCAGCCAGATCGACGTCCATTGTCATCAGAAATGAAAAACCGCTTTTCATAAGTATACGGTAGATCACATACGAAAGACCCGTACCAAGCACAAGTCCCGCAGGTATTCCTGCCGCGCAAAGATATATGCCCTCCTTGACGATAACGCCCACTATCTGCTTTTTTGTCGCTCCTACCGACTGCAAAATACCGAACTGCTTTTCGCGTTCCTTTGAGGAAATTTCAAAGGCGGTGTCGATTATAAGTCTCACGCACACAAGGATTATCAGCACGAAAATGTAAAACATAGCCACAAGCTGCATAAGCTGCATTTTTCCCTCAAAGCCAACAAATTCCATTGAAAGCAGGTTCATATTGAGAGTAAAGGGGTATGATTCCGTTTCCAGCTCGGGAATACCGATCTCTACAAGCGCATCATTTATGGCGTTTTCGCAGTCGGGAACATTCTTGTCAAACAAAATGGAAGTCTGGGTCTGATAACCGTCTTCCGAATTTCCCAATCCGTATTTGACAAAGATCGTTTTCTCAATATATTTGCATTTTGCAAATTCATCGGACTGCTCCTGAGTAAGACCGTATACCGATGCGTGCCACGGATCGTCGGCGCGAACCAGCTTTGCGTTACTCTTTATGTAAGTGGAAAACAGATTGAAAATAACGGTTATAAACATAACAGCCGCCATAATACTGAGCATAGTCAGTGCGGAATGCCGCTTCTGATGTTTTACATATTTTTTCGCAAGGGACGATGTAAAATTCATTTTATCACCGCCTCGTCTCCTGCTATCCTGCCGTCCTCGACGGTTATTATCCTGTCGCACTGCAACGCTATCTTTTCGTCGTGAGTAATTATCAGCATTGTCTGATTGTACAATTTATTGGACTGTTTCAGCAGCTCGATTATCTCCCTGCTGTTTTTGGAGTCCAGATTGCCCGTAGGCTCGTCCGCAAGTATTACCGCAGGAGCGGTAAAAAGCGCTCTGGCAATGGAAACTCTCTGCTGCTGACCGCCCGAAAGCTGCGAAGGAAGGTGCTTTGCACGATTTTCAAGACCCATAAGCTCAAGCATTTCCGTGACGCGCTGTTTGTCGGGCTTTCTGCCGTCCATAGTAGTAGGCAGAGTAATGTTCTCCTCCACGTCCAGTACGGGAATAAGATTGTAGAACTGATAGATAAGTCCTACCTGTCTGCGCCTGAAAACAGCAAGATTATTCTCATTCTGAGCAAACACGTCGCATCCGTCCACAAAGACCTTTCCCGACGTGGGCTTGTCGACTCCGCCTATGATATGCAAAAGCGTAGATTTTCCCGAACCGCTGGGCCCCACAATAGCAGTCATCTGCCCTTTGGGAACACTGAACGAAACATTATTCAGCGCCCTGACCTCGTTTTCACCGCTTCCGTAGGTTTTGCAGAGATCTTGAATTTCAAGCAACTCCATAAGTCCCTCCCCTTTCATTTAATGATTATATTATACCACATTAAAATGACATCAAAGTGACTTTAAAATTACACTTTAGTCACTTTCGGAAATTTTTAAATAAGTACGCTAAACAGCAGTTTTATAGATACGTATGGTGAATACCGCACCCCTCTCGGTATTCTTAGCCTCTATAATTCCATTTTGGGACTTTACTATCCTCTGCGCCAGAGCAAGACCTATGCCGTATCCGCCAGTATCTGCAGTCCTGTAGAACCGTTCAAAAATATGAGACAGATCCTTAGGCGCAATTCCGTTTCCGCTGTCAGAGATAATTATTTCCGTATAAATGGGATTTTCCTCGGCGCTTACTCTGATAATTCCGTTTTCGGGAGTATGCTCCATACAGTTTTTCAGAATATTGCCGACAGCCTCTCCGGTCCACTTAAAATCTATCTCAGCGAAAACATTTTCGGGTATGTCCATAATAAATTCAATGCCTTTTATTTCCATAGGTATTTCAACAGGCTCTGCCGACGAGCGGATAAGCTCCCTCACCCCACAGATTTTTCTTTCAAGCTCTACTACTCCTGCGTCAAACTGCGACAGCTTTAACATATCATCGATAAGCCAGTCGGTACGGTTCAACAGCTTTGAAAGCTCTCTGACATAGCGTGCTGATTCCTGCCTCGAAAGATCGGGCTTAGACAGCATTGACAGCACCAGATTCATAGTGGTAAACGGCGTTCTAAGCTGATGCGAAATATCCGCTATGGAGTCCTTCATAAGTATTTTATCCGATCTCAGCATAGAATTCTGTCCGCTCAGTCTTATGGTAAGCTTTCTTATCTCGCTTTGCAGAATACTCAGATCCCCCTCGGAAAAATCGTCCAGCTTTATCTGTTCGCCGCCTGTGAGTATTCTGTCAATTTCGTTGCACATATGAGAGATCTTGTTATGCCGCGTTTTCTCTGTCAGTAAATATAACGCCAGCATAATAATTCCCATAGCGAGACACAGAACTCCTGCTGAAATATCTAAATAAGCTATTACAGCCGAAAATATCAAGATAACAATAATATCTATAACAGTATTGCGCTTGACATCGGGATTTGTCATTATGTCCATTCATTCACCCGCCTTGTAGCCCATTCCGCGAACAGTCTTTATAATTTTTGGAGACTGCGGATCGTCCTCTATTTTTTCACGCAGACGTTTTATATATACCGTAAGAGTATTGTCGCTGACAAACTCCCCAGACGCCGCCCAAAGCTCGTCGATAAGCCTGTCGCGGGATAATAGCTGACCCTTATTTGTAAGAAATATCAAAAGCAGACGATATTCCAGCGCAGACAGAAAAAGCTCCGCACCGTTTCGTGTAACAAGTCCCTTTGCAGTATCCGCAGTAATACTGCCACATGATATCAATGATGAACCACTGTTTTTACGCCTGATACAGTTTTTTATTCTTGCCACAAGCTCACGGGGACGAAAAGGCTTTGCAATATAATCATCCGCGCCCATTTCAAAGCCTGCTACCGTACAGGGCTCGTCTCCCGAGGCGGTGAGAAATATAACAGGAACGTCGGACAGCGCTCTGACAGCAGAGCACACTGAAAATCCGTTGCCGTCCCTTAAGGAAATATCTATAAGTATGCAGTCAAATTCATTTTTTCCAAACGCTTCAAGTCCGTCAGTCTGACCCTCGGCGCATACAACAGAAAAACCCTCTTTCCTCAAAAATTCGCTAAGCCGCATTGAAAGCTCTCTTTCATCGTCAATAACTAAAATTCTGTACACTCTCATACCTCCTCGATACCTAGTTTATTGAAATTACTGTTTCTGTACTCACGTGGAGTCATCCCACAGTATTTACCAAACGCTGAAATAAAATGACTCTGAGACGAAAATGAAAGCAGTTCAGCGATTTCAGCGCTTGAATATGAGGAATACAACAGAAGATTTTTTGCTGCGTCAATTTTACGCCTAAGAATATATTCCTGAGGAGAACAGCCAACTTCTTTTTTGAAAAGCTTTGAATAATAGCATTGGTTAAGTCCCACAGCCTTAGCAGCCTCCCTTACAGTCAGGCGGCAATGAAGGTGTGAGTAAATATAGTCTATGCTCTGCACAATAGGCTTTGAGTAAATTCTCGCCTTGTGGACATCTTTCATTTTCTTTGTATAATCCATACACATTCTTTCTTGAATTTCCACTAGATCAGATATTGTCCTAGCTCTGTCTCCCATACGGATATATTTATCGGAAAGCTCATATGCCCGTTTGTGTTCCATACCTCCCTCTATACAAAATCTTGCAAGCATTGCGGCGGTTATCGTAAGATGATATTTCAAGCTCTGCAAATGATCGTCGGAAAGCTCGGCTCCTGCAATTTTATCAAATGGGCTTTGTTTAAGTATTTTTCCGACTTCCTCCGTGTTTCCCTCCTTAACAGTCTTGTAAAATGATATTTCACTGCTGTAGCTGGCTCCGTCTGTTTCTCTCTGTGCATATTTTTCCAGTATCTCAACCTTACCGTCTTCGCTGAACATAATAGTCCTCCTCAGTCAAATTGATATTCAAGAACATTGTAGCACAAATCTGACAAAAAAACAATAGATTTAATATATTTTTATATTTCTGCGAGTATAATATTATTAAGACAAAAAGACAGGCTGATTACAAAAAATCATGAACAGGAGTGTAAAATATGGCTCAGATACTGGATTGGAATAAATATATTGAAACAGCTGTACAAACGGTCGCCGAAGGAATTGTAATGCTGAAAAACGATAATAACACACTTCCTATCGACAAATCTAAGGAGATTTCGGTTTTCGGAAGAATTCAGCTTAATTACTACAAAAGCGGTACAGGCTCAGGCGGAATGGTAAATGTTTCTAAGGTAACGGGAATTATAGACGGACTTACAGAATGCGGTGCAAAGCTTAATGAGAAGCTTCTTTCCATTTACAAAAAATGGGTTGAGGAAAATCCCTTTGACGTTGGAGAGGGCTGGGGCGGAGAGCCTTGGTGTCAGCAGGAAATGAAGCTTGACGAAAGTCTTGTACAACAGTGCGCCGAAACATCCGACACCGCATTGGTAATCATAGGCAGAACTGCGGGCGAGGAACAGGATAACAAGCTTACCGAAGGATCGTATCTGCTGACTGATCTCGAAAGAGATATGCTTGCAAAGGTAAGAAAACATTTCAAAAAAGCAGCTGTACTGCTAAATGTCGGAAATATTATGGATATGAGTTTTGTGGACGAATTCTCCCCCGATGCAGTACTTTATGTTTGGCAGGGCGGAATGACAGGGGGTACAGGAACGGCTAAAGTCCTGCTGGGAGAAATAAGCCCCTGCGGAAAGCTGCCCGATACTATTGCCCACAGTATTTCTGATTACCCCTCTGATAAGAACTTCGGTAATACGCTATGTGATATTTATGCTGAGGATATCTATGTAGGCTACCGCTATTTTGAAACATTTGCAAAAGATAAGGTTCGCTATCCTTTCGGTTTCGGACTTTCCTATACGGATTTTGAAATAGACTACACTTCCGAAGAAAAGGATAATATCATCACAATTTACGCCTCAGTTAGAAACATTGGAAGTCGCAGCGGCAAGGAAGTTGTTCAGATATATTGCGAAGCTCCGCAGGGCAGATTGGGCAAGCCTGCAAGAGTTCTCTGCGGATACGAAAAGACGCGCACGCTTGCTCCCGACGGAAGTCAGACCCTTGAAATTTCCGTGGATATAAAGTCCCTTGCCTCATACGACGACAGCGGAATTACCAAAAACCGATTTTCGTGGGTTCTTGAAAAAGGCGACTATAATTTCTACGCAGGCACAGACGTAAGACGCGCAGAAATGGTGCATACTTATACGTTAGAAAATCAGATATGTGTTGAAAAGCTTTCACAAGCTCTTGCTCCCGTTGAGGGATTTAAACGTTTCAAACCTGTATTAAACGACAGCGGATACTCTCTTGATTTTGAAAATACGCCTGTTTCTGAAATAAATGAAAATAATCGCAGACTTGAAAATCTCCCCTCTGAAATACCTCAAACGGGCGATATGGATATTAAACTTTCCGATGTCGTAAATGGAAAAAGCACCCTTGACGAGTTTGTGGCGCAGCTTACAGACTATGACCTGTCCTGCATTGTCAGAGGAGAGGGTATGTGCAGTCCCAAGGTCACAGCAGGTACGGCGGCAGCTTTCGGTGGAGTTTCCGACAAATTAGCTGAGCTTGACGTTCCCTGCGGCTGCTGTTCAGACGGTCCGTCCGGAATGCGTCTTGACTGCGGAACAAAAGCGTTCAGTCTGCCGAACGGAACTCTTATTGCCTCCACATTCAACAAACAGCTTGTTTCCGAGCTGTTCCGTCTTACAGGACTTGAAATGGCGGCAAACAAGATAGAATGTCTGCTTGGTCCGGGAATGAATATTCACCGTCACCCCCTTAACGGCAGAAACTTTGAGTACTTTTCCGAAGATCCTTTCCTCACCGGTACCATGGCTTGCGCCGAGCTTGACGGTATGCATTCGGCAGGAGTAACGGGTACGATAAAGCATTTCTGCGGAAATAATCAGGAGACAAACAGACATTTTCTGAATTCCGTGGTTTCCGAAAGAGCGTTAAGAGAGATCTACCTCAAAGGCTTTGAGATCGCCGTAAAACAGGGCGGAGCAAAGTCTGTTATGACTACCTATGGCAAGGTCAACGGTTTGTGGACGGCAGGCAGTTTTGATCTTAATAAGGAAATTCTCAGAAATCAGTGGGGATTCACAGGATTTACTATGACAGATTGGTGGGCAAATATCAACGACCGCGGCAAGGACGCCGACAAGCGCAATTTCGCCGCAATGGTAAGAGCTCACAACGACGTTTATATGGTATGCGCAGACAGTACAAATCATGACGACAATATTATGTCCGCACTTGAAAACGGAACGCTTGAACGCAGCGAGCTCCAGCGGAACGCCAAGGCGATCCTTTCGTTCCTTATGGAAACAAGAGCAATGAAGCGCATTATGGGCGAAGAAACCGCCGTTGAGATAATAAACCGTCCCGCAGACCCGTCGGATATCGACGCAGAGGACGTTAAGTTCTACAAGCTTGACAAAACTCTGGAGGTTTCCCTTGACGATATATGTACTGACAGAGGAACATCTTTCAGCTTTGCACTGGATATTTCAGATTTGGGAGTATACGAAGTAATTCTAACAGCCTCATCTACTCAGAGCGGACTTGCTCAGATACCCGTAACTCTGTTCTCCACAGGCACAGCATACGGAACGCTTATCTGGAACGGCACCGACGGAAAGCCCGTCTCATACTCCAGAGAAGTGCCTATGTTCTCACGTTTTACCACAATTAAGCTTTATTTTGCATTAAGCGGACTGAAAATGCATGATATTAAATTTAAACTTCTGAGAACTCAAATTTAATATAATACAAAACCAAAGCCTGTTACCGCGTTTCTTGCGGTAACAGGCTTTAATTTATCCGATTATATTCTGACTACAGACATAGCCAATTACATAGTTGAAAAAACAATATTATATATGTTTATAAAATATTGTTCCGACTCAACCGTAGGTTGTATCGGAA
>CAYNPW010000012.1:0-37167 GCA_964399215.1 uncultured Ruminococcus sp.
TTCCCGGGTTTTAAGTTCTTCTACAAGTTCTTTTGTAGAAACATCTTCAAGTTTCGTTTTCCTCACCCCCTCGAATTGGTTTTTTGTTTCCTTTAAGAAACTGAGTCAGCAAAAAAAATACCGAATATTTTGTCCTTAGAAAGGTTCAGTATCCTAGATATTTTTACAATCTCTGTCTGCTTAAAGGATGTCTCACATTTCATGCGGGAATACAGCGTTTTCTTATCAATTCCTACAAGCTCAGCAAGCTTTGGAATGGTAAGACCGCGTCTTGCAATCTCTGCGTTAAGGTCATTAATGTTCAATTCTATCACCACCTTTTTATCTGTTTCCTTTAGGACACTTTTAGTATATCACATAAAAACGCACTTGTCAACCCCTTTAGGAAACTTTTTTTACTTTTTTTCAAAAAGTTGTTGCATTTTTGAAACTTGTGTGATATAATAAAAGCAATCCAATAAAAGGAGGCTTAGTCTATGGACATTGGAAAACTTATAAATAAACGACGCAATGAATTACATCTAACGCTTGAGGAAGTAGGAAACGCAGTAGGTGTCAGTAAAAGTACGGTAAAAAAATGGGAAGACGGCTATATATCGAATATGCGGCGTGATAAAATATCAGAGCTTGCTAAAATCTTGAAGCTTAATCCCGTTGTGCTTATTACAGGAGAAGAGCCTGATGAAACACAGGACGACCTTGAAATCCTTATGCAAAAGTACGACAACATAAAGCCAATAAAGCTAAAGCGTTTCCCTCTGCTGGGCGAAATAGCCTGCGGTGAGCCGATCTGGGCTGACGAGGACAAGGAAAGCTTTGTTATGGCTGATATGGATATAAACGCCGATTTTTGCCTTACAGCAAAGGGAGACAGTATGATAAACGCCCGTATTTACGACGGCGATGTTGTATTCATAAAAGAAATGCCTATGGTCAATAACGGTGAAATTGCGGCTGTAATCATCGATAATGAGGCGACTTTAAAAAAGGTTTATTATTATCCCGATAAAGGCAAATTGGTATTGTACCCCGAAAATCCCGAGTACGAGCCGTTCGTTTATATAGGCGAGGAGCTTAATTATATCCGGATATTGGGCAAGGCTGTTTATTTCATGAGCGCGTTATAAAAAGTTCTATATTGAAATAATTATGTGATTTCGACAAATTTCGACAATTATTACAAATTGTGTAATTTTATTGACTTCCTGTTTGATTATGGTATAATTTAAGTATATTATAATGTAAGGAGAATTTACACATGAAGAACAGAAAGAAATGTCCCATAATCATAATATGCTTATGCTTTGCGTTGTGGTTTTTGTTTCTTGTACCCTTAATCATAGGCATATACTTGTACATACGTAATATTCAGATCGATAAAGAATTGAAAATCAATGCTAATAATGAAATTACCAAACTAAAAAGTGATATTGATAAATATTCATCTGAAAAAGAAAAAATCGAAAACGAGTATAACGAAGCGGTTCATAAAAAGGATACATTACTATATCAGTATAGAGAAGAAGCAAAATCAGAGGCTGAACAGGAAATTCACGATAAGCTTGAACATTGCCGTGAAAGCTTAAAACAGTTAGAACAAGACATTTCTGTAAAAGAGCTTACTCTTGCCGATTTAAAAACTGAGTATGATAAAACACAGAAAAATATTGAAACGAATGCAAATAAAGTGTTTAAGCTCAAAGAAGTCTATAAAAGTTTTCAATATGCGATAAAAGCTTTTGAAAACGGTTCGGACTCTTTACTTGATGAAGCCTTGCTGTCAATGTCGGATGAAACCTTACTGCCGATCGTTGAAATGAAACTCAACTGTATGAACGTAAAGCAGTTAAAATCAAGGTATAATCAGGAGCAGAAAAATATTCAGGACGTATTCAAACGTTATGAAGGCAGATACACGACTAAATCAAATATGGCAATATACAAGCTTATGGTTATTGCTCTTGAAGCTGAATTTCAAAATGTTCTGTATTCTCTGAAATATGGTAAACTGGAAAATTCGATTGACGCGATCAAGGAGATAACAGCAAGATACCTGACAATAGCCGTTAACGGCAATCAAAATATTGTTCCCACTATGAAGAAGTTTATCGGCGAAATTGAATATCTGTTTATTGAAGCAGTAAAAATTGAATATGAGTACTATACTCAAAAACAGCGAATAAAAGAAGAACAGCAAGCTCTCAAAGAGCAAATGCGGCAGGAAGCGGCAGAACGTAAAGCTCTTGAGGAAGAACGCAAAAAAATCGAGAAAGAAGAAAGCAAATATCAAACTCAAATCGGTACGATCGAAGAACAGCTTAACACTTGTACTGACGATGAGCAAATTAAAAAGCTTGAGGAACGCATAAAACAGCTTCAGGAACAAATGAAAGCGGTTGAGGAAAAGAAAGATAAGATCATACAGCTTCAAAACGGTAAAGCCGGCTATGTGTATATTATTTCAAATCTCGGATCATTTGGAGATCATGTCTTTAAGGTTGGAATGACACGTCGTCAGGATCCTATGGATAGAGTAAAAGAACTTGGTGACGCTTCTGTTCCATTTTCTTTTGATGTACACAGTTTTATCTTTTCAGATGATGCCGTTAATTTGGAAAACACACTTCATAAAGAACTTAATAACAGACGAGTTAATAAAATTAATATGCGAAAAGAGTTTTTCAACGTTTCTATTGATGAAATTGAAGAACTTGTATATAAATATGAACCGACAGCAGAGTTTAACCGCACAATGCTCGCAGAACAGTATAATCAGGGACTGTCACTGGGCGGGGAGCTTGACGAGCTTTCAGATGAAGAATTAATTACTGTTTAAAAACAAACTGCCCCTGAGTACCGCTAATACTCAAGGGCACCCGAACCACCCAGCAACCAACAAGGGCGAATTCTGCCCTTTTATTATAGCACAACTGAGATCAGTTGTCAACGAATAGGAGGAAAATTTAATGGCAACAGCTAAAAAACTGCCGTCAGGCAATTACCGTGTAAGAGTTTACGATAAGGTGACAGGCAAATACAAGTCTTTTACTGCGCCTACAAAGCGAGAGGCTGAACGTATGGCAAATGACTATCTTGACACGCATGAAACTATTCCCGTTACAGAGTTGACAATGAAACAAGCCGTAGAGGAATACATAAAAAGCAAAGAGGGAGTTCTGAGTCCGGCTACCGTAAGAGGATATTACATTGTTTATAATAATGCGCTTAATGAAATCTCAAATGTTAAGGTCAAGAACATCAATGTCAAGATCATTCAGACGTGGATCAGTAACAATGCAAAGCATTACTCAGCTAAATCTATAAAAAATCAGTTCGGACTTGTTTGCGCGGCTCTCAAACAGAACAACATCAGAATTGATTTATCAAACGTCAAATTTCCTCTCGCCTCTAAGAAAAAACCTGTGATCCCGACTGAGGAACAAATTTCTCAAATTCTTCATCTAATAGAAGGCACAAGTGTTGAAATCCCTGTAACTATGGCTATTACTTTAGGTTTGAGACAATCCGAAATTGCCGGTATCAAATGGCAGGACTATGACGGACAATTTATATACATTCATTGTGCAAAAGTACCTAATAAAGATAACAAATACCAATTTAAAGAAACAACGAAGTCTGAGGCAAGCACACGACGAATTGAAGTAGACGATCTTCTTAAGCAGAGACTTGACAGAGCTCCGCATAGATCCGAATTTATAAGTACTATGCTGCCGTCCTCTGTACTTAGAAGATTTCAAGGAATTTGTGAAAAAAATGGGCTGCCTAAGTTTACAATGCACGCTCAAAGACACGGCAATGCCAGCATGATGTTGGCGCAAAATATTCCGGATAAGTACGCTATGCAAAGGCTGGGACAGTCAAGTCCGCACATGATAAAGCAAGTGTACCAGCACCTGTATGACGATAAAATGAAAGATGTTTCGCAAACAGTTTCAAGGACATTTTCAAAACTATATGACACAAAATATGACACGGATAAAAAAGAACCTCGAAAATAAAGCGTTTGAAGCTATAAGGCAAGAGTTTTCAAATCCCTCAATCCGCGCCAAAGTCTCGTAAACATTACGTTTGCGGGACTTTTTATTTTTGCTTTTATATTCTCAAATATTTCAGAGTACTTTGTTGATACGCATACTTTTAAACTCAAACTATGAAACTTTTCTTTTGTATTTATTTTCCCCTTGACAAATGAAAATATATGGAGTATAATAAAATTGATTACAAAACAGTTACAGACAATTTGGAGAGTTACATTATGTTAAAAAAATACGGACTGAAAAAGGTATGCGCTATGCTTGCGGCTGCGGTTATTTCCATAAGCGCTTTCGGTCTTTCATCAGACAGAGATATGCTCACAGGCTCAGCTGACGAAGCTACAGATAAATATGAAAGTCAGCTAGAGGAACTAAAAAAACAGCAGGCGGATATTGATGAAAGAATTGCCGAAGCCCAGCGCAAAATCGACGAGGAAAACGATAATCTTGAAGCTATCAATGATAAGTACAGATCTCTGAAAGAGAAAATTAAAAACGTAGAGGCTCAGGCCAAGGAAATCGAGGATCAAATGGTAGATCTGGATAGTCAGCTTCGTGACGCCCAATACGATCTCGAACTGCAAAATTCTGAGATCGAGAAAAGTAAAGATGAATTTATGAAGCGTATTCGTGTCATGTATGTAGCAGGCGGAACAAACTCATATTCAAACGTCCTTGTCAACGCGTCGGACTTTTACGATGTTCTTATGAGAGTAGAGCTGGTAAAGCGTGTTGCCGCCCATGACGATGAGGAGCTTGATTTGCTTATGGAGCAAAAAAGAGCTATCGAGGAAACTGAACGTCAGATTTCGGAGCAGTCGGATATGCTTAAAACCAAACAGCAGGATTACTCCGAAAAACAGGCTGAACTTGCGGGAGAACAGGTTGAGCTTTTGAAAATGAAAGAGGAGTCCGGCAGCGTTATTACCGATCTGGAAAATGACAGAGACGAGCTTATAATGCAGTCTCAGAGCCTTGCAAGCGACTATGCTAAGATATCAAGCTTGGCGGAGACTACTACTACAACTACCACTACAACTACGACGTCAAAAACAACCACTAAATCGGATAATAGCAGTGAAAAATCCACTACTACAAAGAAAACAACCAAAACCACAGAAAAGACTGCGGAGGTGACGGAAGATCCCGACGAGCCTGTAACTACCAATCAGACAACCTCTGCAACGCCTGACGCGACCACTACGACTGCTGACACGACTACTCAGCCAAGCGGAACCACCAATCAGGATAAAATCAATACTGTCATAGCCTATGCAAAGAGCAATGTAGGAGGAGCGTATATATGGGGCGGAGCAAGCTACCGCGCCTGCGACTGCTCAGGACTTATAATGCTGAGCTTTGCACAGGTAGGTATTTCACTTCCACACTTTGCGGCGTCACAGGCTAATTACGGAACTACTGTTTCATACAGCAATTTGCAGCCGGGAGACGTAGTATTTTTCGGAGGCTCAACACTATCCAGCATTTATCATGTTGCACTTTACATAGGCGACGGAAGAATAGTCCATGCCGAAAATTCAAATACGGGAATTGTTATCTCAAACCTTGCAACATTTTCCAAGTACAATAACATCACAATATGCAAAAGGATACTTTAACAAAATATCAATATTAAAACCGTACCCTGCTCAAATCAATGGCAGGGTACGGTTTTTACTGTTATTTATTAGTTTCTTTTTTATCCGTGCGGTTTAATATATAATCCACCGAAACGCAATGAAAATCCGCAAGCTTTATGAGTATTTCCGTAGGAATATCCAGATCTCCTCTCTCATAATTGCTGTAGACACGCTGACTGCAATTAAGCATCTTTGCTATCTGTGTCTGCGTCATATCTGCGTCCTCCCGCAGATTTCTTATTCTGATATACATAAACTACTCCTTTTTAGTAACATTAACTAAAAATGCTATTTTTATTTTGTTAAGTTTATTATATATTATTATGGGTTTCCCTATTGACTTTTAGCGGAAAATCCGCTAAAATGTAAATGTAATATATATAAGGAGTTTTCTTATGATAGATTTATTATACATAGCAGGAATATTCACCGGCGCGGCTGTAATGCTGCTGATAGTATCTCTTTCGGGTTGTGCAGCAGCAATCTCTGCCGATAAGAACATATCAGGAGTGGATTATTAGCGTTGATTATGCTAAAGTTAAGTTATTTATTGTACAGGACATAAAAATATACAGCTAAAATTAAAAGCTGCTAATAAAAAACGCTATTAATCACACCTTTTAATATGCTATAATTGACAATTTCTGGACACCGTGATATAATTTATAAATCAATGATAAAAGCCGCTGAAAACAGGCTTGACTGGGAAAAACTCGATTATGTGCCGAACGAGGAGATACTCTTTCCGATACTGAAAAAATTCAGATAATATATTTTGAAAATGACCGAATATGATATTGACGAAAATGCCGCTGCCGACTGGCTTGATACGGCAGAAACCGATGATCCCGTCAACTGTGGTTTTCCGCAGTGAAAAAAGCATAATATACTGCTTACTTTTTTGGGATGTCAAATATGCAACAATTAAATCCTAAATATAAAAGCCTGAGAACCGAAATTCTCAGGCTTTAAATGTCCGTATATACCGCTGGATCATCACTGTGTTCCAAAGTAAAGGAACAAAACGATAGCAAGTATCAGAATAACAGTACCGAAGAACTTCAAGAAGAACTTGGACATATTTTTCTGCTGCTGCTTTTCTTTCTGGAATTCATCTATTGCGCTGGGCTGATATTCTCTGTTGAGTTTGTTGCCCATAGTAGGATTAAGCATATCATTTATGTTGATATTTTTGTACTTTTCCTTGATCGCTTTTTTGGGGTCGGACTCGTCGTATTTCTTTGTTCCGTATGACGAATCAAGATTGGATGTATCGATCTTATCCATTTTAACAGCGTCCATAGTCAGATCTACTTTAGAAGCACTGCCCGCAGAATCTCCGTTGTCGAAAATGTGAGAGGTATCCACGTCTTTCATCATTTTGTTGGAGCGGTTTGCTCTCAGAAGCTTGACCAGAGCGTCGGTGTAAAGATTATCCTCTTCCTCCTGCTCGGTAAGGAGCTGATCTGCAGTTTCCTCTGTTCTGCTTTCAACTTCGTCAATAATATCAGTAAGAGTCCTGCGCTCAACCTTTGACTTTTTTTGTTCCTCCTGAACAGGCTGAGCGGCAGCAGTTTTTACACCCTTAGGAGCGGTAAGCTGAATGTCCGGAGCAGACTGTACTTCGCCGTCTGCAAGACCGTCCAGTCCCGTAAGACTTACCTTGCGGCGTTTTGTTCCCGCACTTGTTTCTGTTTTGGCTGAAGCCGAAGAAGATACGCTTGCATTTGAAATTGCAAACGGGTCAACAGGAGCACTTTCCGTCATAACAAATGCGGCAGGCTCTTCTTTTTTGGGAGGAGTATACACAGGTGCGGTTTCTTGCTGCTTTGCCGCCGTATCCTCTGGGGAAGGAACATTGATAGTCGGCGCGCTGTCCTTGACCGCAAATGAGATAGGCGCAGGTGTTGCAGCAGGAGCCTCTTCGGGTATATTGATAGCAGGTTTTGGTCTTTTTCTTGTAAGAACATCTACAGGCTCAACATGGCGTACCGGTATCTCAGGCTCGTTTGCCGGCGTTTCGGCTGCCGAAACAGGCTTCGGAGCAGCAGGGACCGGCTCAGTCACAGCTGCGGCGGGAGTAATATCTGCAGGCGCAACGGGTTGTGCCTGTACCGTTTCTTCCTCGCCTACGATAGCGGCTGCCGAGATAGACGTTGTGGTCTCGGCAAAATTATTGTTTTCGACCGCAGACTCTGTATCAGATGCAAAATTGACCATTTTGCCCGCTGTAACGTCAAAGTACTCCTCGCCGTCCTTTACGGCAATTTTAAGCTTAGGTTCAGGCTCTCCGGGTCTTGGCTTGTTAGCCTGAGGAATATCGATAGCGGGGAATTTTTCGTCAACGTCTACTTTAGCTGCTTTGAGAATGTCAATAGCAGTCTTGCATCTCATCGAACCTCTTACCATTTCCTTTATAGGCAGAAGAATGATGTCTTTGAAGGTCTCATGAAAAGATTGCAGAGCTGCGGCATTTTTATCCATAGGAGCAGGGAAACGGCAGTCAAAATATTCAGCCCACTTGTCCGCTCCCGAAGCAATCAGCTTGTCTATGTATTTGCAGAGCGGCACCCACAGCTCGGGTTCTTCAAAATCTCTGTCGTTGGTAATGAGCCACATATAGCACCTGAGAAAGCAGTCATAGCTTGTAATATCCTCAAGATTAAGCATAACATCGTCGATATTCAGCGCCTGAGAGAAAATACCGTCCGAATATGCAAAGCAGCGATAGCCGTTGCTGGCAAGCTTGGCGTAAGCGGTTCTAAGGGTAACTTCGTCTCTCTTAAAAGGCGGAAGCGACGGGAAATCAAATTCTGTGGAGTAGCTTTCAGCCTCAGGAGTGCCCGCCATAGCGAGCAGCTTTTTGTAGGTTGCGGAAATCTCATCATCAGAGACATTTACAGGCAATCCCAGAATTCTGAACGGATTGCAGGCAAACAGCTCGGTAGCGGTAATACCCAGTGTCTGTTTAGGCATTAATATTCCCCCTCATATATTATAATCTAATGGAAAATGAACTGGTTAAATAATCATACATTTCAGGTATATAATTACTCCAGTTTATATAATATATAATTATACCAAATACAAGCCGATTATATGTCGATATAAAATTAATATTACATTATTAAATTGTTAAAATAGGTAAAAATGCACAAAAGAACAATCTAAATTTGTCTGAGATAGACTACAAAAAGTATTTGCAATTTTTGCGGAAATATAGTATAATTATTATTGTATAGAATTATGCATATATGACTATGACGCTGTGTCTGTGATTTTGCAGACTGTCAAGTAAAAACAGTTCAGGGGGAAAAGAAATATGGGTCTTTTCAGCAAAAAGAAAGCGCCTGCGCCTGTCAGTACGGGAACGGCTGCCGCAACGAATAAGACTGCCGCTGTCAATCCCGACGATATATGGAATACGCCGGTGAGAAAAAAGGCGGACGAAGTTACAATTAAAGAGTCTAAATACGATGAGCCGATGCCGGAGAAGCTGGAGGTAGAGTCGATCGAGCCTGAAGTGATCAGGAGTAAAATGGCGCAGCTCGAAAAGGAGCTTGCGGAAAAAAAGAACAGACCTGTCAAAACTCATGCCGACTACGGTACAAGTACGGTCGATCGCGATGAGATCGTTGACGCTCAGACGGAGTATGAAAAGCTGTACGAGGTTGAACATGAAAGATATGTGAAGTCCCATTATGAGGATATTACAGTTGCTTCTCAGACCGGTATGGAGGAAAAAATGCAGGCTATGTACGCCGAGCATGAGCAGAAACAGCAGGAGCTTGAGACTACCGATTTCAAATTCAATGAGGTAGCTCAGGAGGAAGTCGACAGGAAACTGGCGGAGCTTCCTTATGCGAAAAAGCCTGAGGATTATCCCGAGTATAAGGACATCAAGGCTGTTGCCGCCGAACCCGGTCAAGATGAGATCGAAAAGCTGGGACATATCGATCACAGCGAGGATCCCGACAATATCGGAGAGGTGTCTGACGAACTGCTGGCTCAGAAAGTCAGGGAATTTGAGGCAAAATACGGCAATTAGTTGTTTTGCATATATTTTTATAGAATTTATTTTGGGAGCGATATTAATTGAACATCAACACAGACAATCCGATTATTAAGTTTTCAGAGGCTGGTAAAAACTTTCCTTACGATAAGCTTTTTTACGCGACTCTCAACGATTACATTCTTGAGTATAAGAACGCAAGACTTGATAAGCTTACCGATCAGGACGCGTCGATCTGCCTTGCGAGAATTATCAGGAAAATGGAAGTGAACCATGTTCCTGTTCAGCAATTTTTCAAGGAGGAGCTTGACGCGTGGTCTGACGTTTCAAATTATACCAGAGTTTTGAGACTGTGCGATCTTATGGCGAGAGATATGTTCTGCTGCTTTGATAAAAACAGATATGACGAGGACGGGAATTTTGCTAAGGTTGACAGGCTTTACTGTGTAAATAACGACGGAGAAAGAGACTATATAACTCTTGAAGAATATGAGAAAAAGGGTCTTTTCAAGAAAGGTCTGACGCCTGAAAGCGAGTATTTTAAGGAACTTGAAAGAAAGAACGCTGCAGGTCTTCTGCCTAAGTCAAAGTAAAAAGTATAATTATATTTAACGGTTAAGGAGTATTTTTATGGTAAATATAGAGCTTGAAAACGGAAAGAATATTAAGATAGAGCTTTATCCCGAGGCTGCGCCTATTACAGTCGCCAATTTTGAAAAGCTTGTTTCGGAGGGCTTTTATGACGGACTGATCTTCCACAGGGTTATCAAGGGCTTTATGATCCAGGGCGGCGATCCCGAAGGCACAGGTATGGGCGGCGCTAAGGATAAGATCAAGGGAGAATTCAGATCAAACGGTGTTAAGAACGACCTTAAGCACACAAGAGGAGTTATTTCTATGGCGAGATCTGCGCTGCCCAATTCCGCAAGCTCTCAGTTTTTCATTATGCATCAGGACGCTCCTCATCTGGACGGTCAGTATGCGGCTTTCGGAAAAGTTGTTGAGGGCATGGACGCGGTAGATGAAATAGCGTCTGTGAGAGTTGACTACAACGACAAGCCTCTTGAGCCTCAGGTGATGAAAAAGGTTACGCTTACAGAAGATTAACAGTAAATTTAAGCCTCTGTATTTTGCGGAATATGGAGGCTTTTACAGTATAAATGGAGTGTTTTCTCACAAGGGGGAGACGAAATGTCCGAACGTATCATTATAGGCGTGTGCTGCTGCGGCACAGGGGAGGAATATCAGGATAAGATCTGCAACGGATTGATAGAGTATGCAGCAGAGCTTGGAAATGTAAAATTGATTTTTTACACAAGCTTTCTTAATTCTAATGAAAATCCGAGCTATAGCTCGGGCGAGCTGAACGTCTACAATCTTATAGATTACAGCAAAATAGACGGTATGATTATCCTGGGACTGACTATCAAGGATAGTTCGGTTACGCAAAGGCTGATTTCAAATTGTAAAAAGAACGGTGTAAGGGTCGTCTGCTACGATTATGAAACACAGAACTGCTCATATGTTTCGCATGACAGCTTTAAGGCTGTCTACGAACTGACCTCGCACCTTATTGAAAAGCACGGCTGTAAAAAAATAAATTTTATGGGCGGAGGTAAACGGGATATACTGTCTCTTGCAAGAGAAAATGCTTATATGAAAGCGCTGACGAACCATAAGCTCCCTGCGGACAAACGCAGAGTAGGAGAGGGCTTCTGGTGGACGCATACTGCTGAAACTGCCTGCGTCAAGTGGCTTGACGAGGGTATGGAGTTTGACGCTGTCGTGTGTGCCAACGATCTTATGGCGATCTCTGTTATCAGGGTTCTTAATGAAAGAGGTCTGAGAGTTCCCGAGGACGTTAAGGTTGTGGGAATCGATAATCTTCGTGAAGGATCGTATTTTGATCCGGTTCTGACTACAGCGGATTTTTGTCACCGTAACGGCGTAAGGCAGGCTATGGAGATCGTTCTCGGAGAAAAAAGCGAGGGTAAATATCAGTACGATCTCAGCGTATTGTATAAGTCAAGCTGCGGCTGCGGCTGTGATGAACCGATCGATACTAACGCCTTTCACCGTGAAATGTATGATAAAGTGGATATGGTCAACGCTGATAATGAGGAATTGTATAATCTGGTTTCAAGAATGATAGAACAGCCCGAGGCGGAGCAGTCTTTTGCTTGTCTGGATTTGTATTTGCAGCAGCTATGGACTTCAAAGATCTGGGTATGCATAAATACCGATCTGATAGAGCGCAACGCGGATCTCACTCAGGAGCTTGACGCTGTAATAAATCTTCCGAAGCATTACTCAAAATATGTCGAGGTCATTGCCGCAAAGGACGGTGGAGCCGGCGACAGAGGAAAGATCATTAAATCCGTTGATCTGTGTCCGGATATAGATAAGCAATTTGACGAATATACAGCTATCATGGTTTTTCCGCTGCATATAAACGATAATATCTTGGGCTATGTGGTCAAGGAGCACAGCGCAAATTTCATAATGAATAAATGGTATTCGATGGCTATGAATTTGTCCACGGCTCTGCTCTCGGTCAAGCAGACCAATGATGTGCGTATCGCCAATAAGCGTCTTGAGGAAATGTACATCAGAGATTCTATGACGAATATTTTTAACAGACGCGGATTTTTCCAGCATCTGAAGAGATATATGATGACTTCTAAGAATAAGACTATGGTGGTTATTTCCGTTGATCTGGACGGATTGAAGAATATAAACGACGGCTACGGTCATATTGAGGGCGATAACGCTATAACCGTTACCGCTAAAGCAATTATGAAAGCTGCGGGAGACGAGTTTATATGCGCACGTTTCGGCGGCGATGAGTTTATAGCCGCAGGTCCCTACGCT
Source organism: uncultured Ruminococcus sp. (assembly GCA_964399215.1). Taxonomy (GTDB): domain Bacteria; phylum Bacillota; class Clostridia; order Oscillospirales; family Ruminococcaceae; genus Hominimerdicola. The sequence continues at coordinate 12,579 of CAYNPW010000012.1, forward strand.
GAGGAAGATAATTTTGAGGAGCGTTTTACATTACTTCTTTGCAAGTATAATGAAACCTCACAAAAGCCTTATAATATTTCTGCGAGTGTGGGATGTGTGGTCGAAGAATGTAGATCCTTTAAGGATTTTGATCGGCTTATCAAGCTTGCGGACGAAAGAATGTACTGCAGCAAAATGAACGCAAATTCGGGGATTTGCAGAGAAAGACCAAGAACTGATTTTAAGTAAATAGAATTGGAATTGTGATCTTACTGTTCATGAAAAGACATAAACTAAAGCTTTTCAGGGTATAAGGTATAATTTCTGATACTTTTTACTACAGCATTTTTTAGGAGCGAAATAACTGATGATATTAAGAAGAACAATCTCCGCGCTGCTTGCTGTTTTGGCAGCGGCAGTCATAACGGCAACAGCTTATGCGGATAATGATGTTTATAATTATAATGATACATATGGAAATGCTGACACTGTACAAACTGACAGTCCGGTCTATGATTATCAGACGGCAGATACTCAGTGGCAGGATACCACAACAGCGGCAACGACAACCACTCAGCCTGTATACACCACTCCTGAGCCGACTACCACTACTACTCTGGTTGCCGACAGACCGACTTCAAAGCCGGGCACGGTCATTCTTGATGTGGGGGAGGTCAATAACGGTGAGTTTAAGGTCAAGCTGAAAATCAACTGCGACGCGTTGATCTCCAATGCTTCTGCGTCGGTTTCTTACGACAGCTCATTGCTGGAGTATATAAGCTCTGAACAGAACGACGATGCAGGTGGAATGGCAGTTGAGAATTGCTTTGACGGAAAATTCGTGTACAACTACGTCAATAAGGACGGAACAGATTACCAGGGAACATATATCACGCTGAATTTTAGGATCATTGATGAAACTATGGTTTCAACGGTTTTGTATCTTTCGGTAACTTCTCTGGACGACAATAATCTTGTGCCTATTTCCTATGCGTCGGAGAATGCCATTGTAAAAAATCCCGACGCGGTAGTCGTAGATTCGGAACCCGAAGAAAGCGAATTAGAAGAAATTATCATTCCATTTAAAAACGAGCCGGTTATGCTGTCAGAGTACGGAATTGAGGATGTAAAGGAATGTGTAATAGAAAACGGCGAGGTCATTCTGTATGAAGACGGAGCGTTTATTACCATGGAGACAGGCGCTACAAAAATTACAGTAACTCATTCTGATGACAGTAAATCTTACTATCTTGTGAAAGTTACTGACGAGACGGAAAGCTCCTCAGACAATGCGGTGGAGGCTGTGGCGAGCATTAACGATAAAACCGAAAAGCAGAGCAATAACGCCGAAGATTCAAAAAGCGGAAACCATATCAGAAATCTGCTTATAATAGGCGCTGTTACGATCGCTGTTATAGTACTTATTGCAGAGTACATTATAATAATGAAGCCTTTCGGCAAAAATACTAAGAAAACGGCATATGACAACGGACAGAAGGAAGAAAGTGATCTGTCGGCGGAAGAAGATACAATGGCTGATCTTGAGAAAGCGATACAGGAAAAGAATGCTGAAAGCTCCGCCGCAAAAATAGGAGATGAAATCGGAAAGGAATAATTGACGGTATATTCAAGGAACGTCATTGAGCATCAAAGCGTGAAAAATTGTATAGAAAAAATAGAATTCCCCTGACACAGTTAACTAACGCTGCGTCAGGGGAGACTTTTTGTTCGGTTATTTTTTCGGAGTGCTCTTGCAGAAAAGCGAGAATATGAAAGCAAACAGCATTGCCGCCGCAATACCTGCCGCGCCCGCCGTCAGACCGCCTGTAAATATTCCCAGAAAGCCTTTTTCGTCTATTGATTTTTCTACGCCCTCCGCCATAAGATTTCCAAATCCCGTGAGCGGTACGCTTGCTCCGCAGCCTGCGAAATCTATCAGCTTACGATATATGCCGAACGCACCTAAAATGACTCCCGCCACAACGTAGGATACAAGTATTCTTGCGGGGGTAAGTTTTGTGAAATCGATTAAAACCTGTCCGACGGCGCAGAAAAGTCCTCCTATTACAAAAGCCCATAAATAGTCCATTTTTAATTCTCCTTTTCCTCAAATCAAATGTCAGGCAATTTGCCGCTATCCTCATGAGAAAGCCATACCAGATGAGAAATGGAGGGTATGGTTTCTCCCTGCTGATTTACGGTAGGGGACAGCAGCGCACCCGTTGCCGCAAATAAAATATTCCGTATCGCTCCCGCCCTGAGCTGTGGGATAAAATATCCGCAAAGCATACTTCCTGCGCATCCGCATCCGCTTCCGCCTGCGTGAACGTCCTGCTCGTCAAAGCTGTAAAGCATTAAGCCGCAGTCCTTATGTCTGTCTCTGATATTAATTCCGTCGCGGTCAAAAAGCTCGCAGAGGATACGGCTGCCTACCTTGCCCAGATCTCCTGTGACGATATGATCGAAGTCCTCGGGAGACATACCTGTATCCTCAAAAAATTCTTTTATGGTCGAATACGCTGCCGGAGCCATTGCCGCGCCCATGTTGTTGGCGTCGGTAACTCCCATATCAACGATCTTGCCTATTGTACAAGCTCTGACGTATGGCGGGTTTTCTTTGGCGGACACCACCAGCGCTCCCCCTGCCGTCGCAGTCCACTGGGAAGTGGGAGTGCGCTGACCTCCGTAATTAAGTGGAAATCGGTATTGCCTTTCCGCAGTGCAGAAGTGAGAGGAGGTAACAGCCATTGCCTTGTCGGCATATCCCGCGTTGACGAACAGCGAGGACATGAGCAGTCCTTCCGCCATGGTGGAGCATGCGCCGTAGATACCCAGAAAGGGCATTTCAAAGCTGCGTACGCCGTAGGTAGTGCCTGTGCACTGGTTAAGAAGATCTCCTCCGAAAAGCACGTCGATGTCCGTTGCTTCAAGTCCTGCTTTGTTCAGAGTGTGGAGCACCGACTGCTTCTGGAGCTGACATTCGCCTTGTTCAAAGGTGTCCCCCGAAAAATAGGGATCGTCGTTTATCTTATCGAAATAGTCCCCCATAGGACCTTCGTGTTCTTTTTTGCCGCCTACAGCCGCTGAGGCAATTACCGAGGGGGTATTATTAAGTATTTTTGTCGCCTTTAAAGACATAAGATCATTCCTTTCGGGTTTTATTATAGTTTTTGCATTCGGGGGGATTTTATACACGGAAAAACAGTTAATATTTAATTATGAATGTAAATATTAACTGTCATCGGCAAACTATTCGGTTGATTTTTTCTTCAACAGGTGATATAATGTATTATAACTAATATAACATACAAAGGAAATGTTTTAAATGTCAAATATACCCAAAGTGAATTACCAGAAAAAACTGGATGAACTCATAGGCGATTTGCAGAAGAAAGGAGAAACTCCAAAGCTTTTGCTGCATAGCTGCTGTGCGCCTTGTTCGTCCTATGTGTTGGAGTATCTGTCGCAGTACTTTAAGATCACAGTTTTTTATTATAATCCGAATATTTATCCCGAGGAGGAATATTTTCGCAGGGTTGCGGAACAGAAAAGACTTATAAATAGTATGCCCGCAAAAAATAAAATTGATTTTATCGAGCGGGGTTACGATCCGCAGGAATTTTACGACTGTGTAAAGGGATTGGAGCATATTCCCGAGGGCGGAGAACGCTGCTTTGCCTGCTATCGTCTGCGGCTCGAAAGGGCGGCGAAGCTTGCCGATGAACTGGGAGCGGATTATTTTACCACCACGCTGTCTATATCTCCGTACAAAAATGCGGCAAAGCTCAATGAGATCTCCGAAGAACTGGGGGAGCTTTACAGCGTATCGGCTCTGCCTGCGGACTTTAAAAAGCGCGAGGGATACAAGCGATCCTGTCAGCTTTCGGAGGAATACGGTCTGTATCGTCAGGACTATTGCGGCTGCGTTTTTTCAAAGAGAGAAAGAGAAGAACGGACTGTAAAATAGTCAAAGGCAGCAATATTGTGCTAAAATATAAAATAAAAGAACTCAAAAAAGTGACAAAAAAGTTTCAATTAGATTACATAAAATATGATGAAAACCTTTTCAGATTATGGAATATAGCAAAAATATCGTGCAATTTTGTTAAATGTGTACTAATTTATGTGATATATTTGTGAAAAACGATACTTGAAAAGTTAACAAAATTATGATACAATGAAAATACAATAATATGTTGAGGAGATATCGCTCAATATATTATTGAATATATTTTAAATTGGAGGAAATAAAAATGAAAATTTCTAAGATTTTCGCAGGTATGTCAGCTATGGCTCTCACAGCTTCTATGCTTACTCTTGTAGCTTCTGCTGATGACACAGTCAAGAAGATTGAGCTTGGTACAAATGTTGCTAATATGACCACGCTCTCACTTATTGATGAGACTGATGATGACGGAAACGTAGTAAACGAGGGTCTCCTTACAGGTACCGGAGTTAGCGTAACTGATGTTTACGGCTTCAAGGTAAACGTAACTGTCGGCGAAGATACAGCAGCAGGCATTGAAGCAGGCGACTGGATCGGCGGCGGTATGGGTTACAACTCAGAGTCTACAGGCTGGGCTTCTACCGAGTGGTCATTCCAGGACGGCGCTAAGGAAATTACAGGCGCAATTCAGGATGACGGTTCTTATGACTTTGTTCTTCAGGGCGACAGCGCTGCATTTGCTGATACAGATACATATGCTCAGCTTTGGCTTCAGAACTGGGCAACAAGTGACTTTACATACAACTATGTAGAGATCCTTGGCGCAGACGGTAATGTTCTTATTACAGTTGAAAGCGGTTCTGACGACCCTGTAACAGCTACTCCTTATGAGAACGCATATGCTGCAGATATCGAGGCTAACGGTAACCTCAGAATTGAGCTCTTCAACATCTATGGCGATTCAGCTAACAACGAGGACTGGGCAGCAGCTTATGAGACATTTACCGCTGCTAAGGAAATTGAAGTACAGTTCACAATTCAGGGCGTTCCTGAGTCTGAGGAAGGTTTCACAGCATTCCTTATGTACACAGATAAGAACTGGGCTTGGGGCAACTGGTCCGCAGGCACAGAGGTTGGAGCTGTTGACGTTGTAGTTAACGGCGACGGCACATATTCTGTAAAGATCAATAACGAGATCGCAGGCGCAACTGCTGAAGACGGCGGAGCTATGATCGCTACAGGCGTTAACGTACTCTGCGTAGATATTCTTGGTCTTGCTGACGCTGCAGGCGCAGGCACAAAGGGCTTAGATCTTTCAACCGCTGCTGACAAGCAGGCTCTTGCAGTTGAAAATGGTCTTGTTGTAACAGACGTTAAGATCTTCACAGACGGCGTTGAGTTTGTTCCTGGCGTAGGCTATAAGGAGGAAGGAACAGATGTGTCTTCTTCTGAGACAGAGACTAATTCTTCTGAGACAGAGACAAATTCTTCTGATACAGAGGCAAATTCTTCTGACGTAGAGACATCCGGTACTGAGTCAACAAGCGATAGCTCTTCAAAGGCAGCTAGCAGCTCATCTAAGGCTGCAAGCACCAGCACAACAACTAACCCTAGCACAGGTGCTGCTGCTCTTGCTGCAGTAGGCGTAGCTCTTGCAGGCGCTGCTGTAGTAGCTTCCAAGAAGAGAAAGTAATCGGATGACTGAATAAGTCAGACATTAACTGAATTTTTAAAGCCTGCCTGTAAAGGGCAGGCTTTTTTATCTTTGCACAGGTTCGTTTTGTATATCAAAAAATGCCGCTCTGTTGTGAGCGGCATTTCAGTCTGTCGCAAAACCCCTGAGCGGAGTCTGTTCGTTCATCAGATAGCCTAGAAACCAACGGAAATACACATTTGCACGTACTTCCTCCGCAGTTTTGCGAAGCGACGAAATCCCGTAAAGGTGTTGGATCAAAACCATTTTGAAAAGAACCACAGGGTCAATTCCCGGTCGGCCGTTATCCTTGCAATACAAGTCTTCAACAAAGTCATAAATGTGTGTAAAGTCAACAGCCGCTTCAATTTTCCTGAGCAGATGATCCTGCGGTACGAATTCTTCCACGCTGAATAGTTCCAGCTGCGATGTTCTTGAACCTTCTTTTCTTATCATTTATTTCAGCTCCCATTTATCTCGTTTTTTATATTATATCATATTTATGTGAAAAAGCCCAGCTTACATGAACTGGACTTTTTCGACAGGCTGAAACGGACGGTTGATAGCCGTCCGTTTTTTACTCTAATTTCAATCCGTTCTGCTTTGCAAGACTTTTTACCGTTTCAAAACCCTCATCGATATAATCACGTTCAAAAAGCTCGGTACATATCTCGCCGAGGAGCATTTGACCGTCTATGCAGTCCACAAGCTTTTTGGTAATGAACTGACGGCTTTTCTGAGGATATTTGGGCATATTGTACCGATCAAGTATGTGCCTCAGCTCACGTTTCCAAAGTAATCGAAGCTGATTTGTCATTTTTACTTTGGGGTTTGGGGCAGCTGTTCTGATAAGCCTTGAGGTTTCACCCACACAGATTATCCCCCAGTATTCAGGTATATGCTTTTCTGCGCTTTTCAAATGGGATTTCCCCACAACAAGGTAATTTTCATTGAAAAATAAATCATAGCTTTTCACCTGTGATCTCAGTCTTGTATAACTGTCCGCATCGCTTTTTATCTCATATCCGATCAGTTTGTCAGTCACAGTAAAAAAGTCACATCGGGACTTCCCGATTATGACTTCTTCAAATATACGTATCTTATCCGATGTTGTTTCAAGCTGAAAAAACAGCTTATCTCTTATCTGGGGATCAAGCATTTCAACGCTCCGTTCTGCATTTTTATTGTCGATCAGATAACAAGGCAGTCCAGCACCTCGCCTACCTTATCGTGTATCACAAGGTCTGCGGAGCTGTCCATAGGCGTTTCGTCCCTGTTGATAAGCACAAGATACTTTCCTCTGAAGTATCTAACCATTCCCGCCGCAGGGTACACCGTCAAGGAAGTGCCCGCAATTATGAGCGTATCACAAGTCTGTATTTCCCGCACAGCCTCAGTCACAGTTTTATCGTTAAGACCCTCCTCATACAGCACTACATCAGGCTTTACAATTCCGCCGCAGGAGCAGACGGGAACACCCTCGGAATTCATAATATCCTCCGCTGTGTAGAATTTTCCGCAGTCCTCACAGTAATTTCTCAGCACAGAGCCGTGAAGCTCAAGAACACGTTTACTTCCCGCCGCCTGATGAAGTCCGTCAATATTCTGGGTTATAACAGCGGACAGCTTACCCTTTCTTTCCATTTCTGCAAGCTTTAAATGCGCCTTGTTGGGCTTAGCGTCAAGACACAGCATTTTATCTCTGTAAAAGCGGTAAAACTCCGCCGTTTTACGTCTGAAAAAGGTATGGCTCAGTATCTGCTCGGGTGGATAATCGTACTTCTGATTATAAAGCCCGTCGACTGAACGAAAATCGGGGATCCCGCTTTCCGTGGAAACTCCTGCGCCTCCGAAAAACACTACTCTTTCCGAAATATCTATAATTTCCTGCAAGGTCATAATAAATCCTCCCAATCACATCAAAAAAATTAAAACGCTGAATTTCCGAATTACTTTCCTGCCGCCGCTCGGATCTTACCTGCGTCAAAGGTTCTTAGTTTTTTATCGTACATCACAAATTTAGAGCAGGTTTTATGGGAATGCATTCTGATATACTGACTGGCGTCGGAAAAGCTATCGGTATTCAGCACCATTCGTCCGTTGATCTTATCATACACAGTGTATCTCTTAGAGTATCCGAAATCTGTAATTTCATCTATAAACATCAGCAAATCCCCTTTTATGTAATTTTAACACTTTGGTAAAACTTTGTCAAGTATACATTTTACAGTTCACGGAAATTAACAGTTTAACAAAAGTTTCAGAAACTGCCTCTTGCGAAAACTTAATGCATATGATATAATATTAAAATAACAATAATAATGATCTTTCGCAACGACACACGTTATACCTTTGGTATGTAAATCTGATCACGGCACAGCGGCTTTATCGGTTTTGCATGGAAAGGTGTAGGTGTGTATTTTTTTTGTTGTTTACAGATCAATACGGAATTTCAGGAGGAATTTTTATGCCTAAAAATCAATTTCAGAGAATGGTTTTTGCCTTTCTCACAGTTTTAGTAACAGTACATGCTTATGTATTTTACAGCCTTTATGTGGTCAACGGAAGCATACTTATGTCCATTAACGGTGAAAACGGCGTTATTGCCGCTATCAACAAGCAGGGCGGAGTTTATATGCTGGGCAGATATATGCCGATCTGGTCGGTGGTACTTATTGAATTTGTGCTTGCATACGGTCTTGAGGTCCTGGTGGGCAGTCCCTCGTCCTTCAGGCTTGCCTGCAAGGTGTTTGACCCAAGAAAAACTCACCCGGTACTTTTTGAATCCGCGATCATCTGCGCTACGGTAGGGATCATGTGTCCGGCAATGAGCCTGATAGCCGCATTTCTGTACTATCCCTATTATGCAGGATTTAACGTTTTCACTCTGCTGGCAAACTGGCTGAAGCTGGTATGCTTTAATCTTCCGTTCGCATTTTTCACTCAGCTGTTTTTTATTCAGCCTCTTATCAGAACGGTATTCAAGCTGCTGTTCAGAAAGAGCGTTGCCGCCCAAAATCAGGGATTTGCCGAAAGTGCGGCATAATACATACTCACCAAAAGCGGCGTACATTACGGATCTTTCCGATAATGTACGCCGTTTTTTTACTATATAACGTCAACCTTCAATTCGTTGTCCTGCACTGTAACTGCAAGTCCGCTGATACTGTTTTCGCCTTTTTCGATTATTATTTCCGCTATCTTATCCTCGACCTCGCTGCGGATAACACGTCTTATATCTCTTGCGCCCAGCTTCTGATTATGGGATTTCTTCGCAATGAGCTTAAGAGCCTTTTCGTCATATCTCAGACGGATATTCTTCTCCTCCAGCGGAGCTTTCATCTCGTCAAGCATAAGACCTGCGATCTTTGCATAGTCCTCCTCTGTAAGCTGATTGAATACCACTACCTCGTCTACTCTGCCAAGGAACTCGGGTCTTAAAAATTCCCGCAGAGCTTTCATCGCCTTGTTCTGAGCGATCTCGTTTTCCGTCTTATTAAATCCTACGCCTGTATCCTTATCCGTGGAGCCTGCGTTGGACGTCATTACGATGACAGTATTTTCAAAGGACACGCTTCTGCCCTGAGAATCGTTGATTTTTCCCTCGTCGAGAATTTGCAGAAGTATGTTCATTACGTCGGGGTGAGCCTTTTCTATCTCATCGAAAAGAACTACCGAATAGGGTCTGCGGCGCACCTTTTCGGTGAGCTGTCCCGCCTCGTCAAAGCCTACGTATCCCGGAGGCGAACCTATAAGCTTAGATACCGAGTGCTTTTCCATAAACTCTGACATATCAACTCTGATAAGCGGCTCTGTGGCTTCAAAAAGCTCCTCGCCCAGAACCTTGACCAGCTCGGTTTTACCCACTCCTGTAGGACCCACAAATATAAACGACGCAGGTCTGCGGCGTTTTGAAAGCTGTACTCTAGTACGTCTGATAGCCTTTGCAACCTTGTCCACAGCTTCCTGCTGACCTATGACCTTTGCGGACAGCTTATCCGCCAGATTTTTTATCTTGCTGTATTCCGTTTCAGCTATCTTATTTGCGGGAATTCCCGTCCACAGTTCGATCACCTTTGAAAGATCCTCGTCAGTAACATACACGTTTTTGAGCGTGTCCTCAACCTCTTTAAGTCTGTTCTGAATTCGAAGTATCTCCGCTTTTTCTGTTGCAAGTACTTCATAATCGGGGTTTTCGCTGGCTTCGTAGCTTTCAACAAGTTCTTTGTGTTTTTTAAGTTCTCCGTTTAAATTATCGTACTCTGCGATTTCAGGAGTTCTGATGCTTGTGCAAGCGCAGGACTCGTCCAGCAGATCGATAGCCTTATCTGGGAGAAATCTGTCGTTGATATATCTCTCTGACAACACCGCGCACTTTCTCAGAGCGTCATCAGAAATGTGTACTCTGTGGTAATTTTCATAGTACTGCTTTATTCCCTTCAGGACTGTTACCGTATCCTCAACAGTTGGCTCGCTGACTGTTACAGGCTGGAAACGTCTTTCAAGCGCGCTATCCTTTTCTATATACTTGCGGTATTCCTTAAAGGTAGTTGCGCCAATGACCTGAATTTCGCCTCTTGACAGAGAAGGCTTTAAAATGTTAGCCGCATTCATCGTTCCCTCAGAGTCTCCTGTACCTACAAGAGTGTGAACTTCGTCTATAAACAGAATGATATTGCCCTGCTCCTTGACCTCCTCCACGAGACCCTTACAGCGGCTCTCAAACTGTCCTCTGAACTGAGTGCCTGCCACAAGAGCAGTCAGGTCAAGAAGATAGACCTCTTTGTCCTGCAAATGAAACGGTACGTCTCCGCTTACTATTTTCTGCGCAATTCCTTCGGCGATAGCAGTTTTACCAACGCCCGGTTCGCCGATAAGGCAGGGATTGTTTTTCTGACGGCGCGAGAGAATATGGATAACCCTCGATATTTCCTTATCCCTGCCGATTATGTTATCAAGCTTGCCCTCTCTCGCCTTTTCAGTAAGATTAGTGCAGTAGCTGGTAAGAAATTTCAGTTTCTTTTTCTTCGCTGCACTTTCGTTTTTTTCCTTGCCTCCTGCAGGACGCTGAGCCTTGTCCGGCGCTCCTCCGCCTAATGAATTTGCAAGGTTCTGGAACATATTTGCTCCCTCTCCGCCGAAGAGATTGCTAAGGAAATTAGGCATAGTATTACTGCCGCCCAATTCAAAATCATCTCCTTCGGCAAGCTCGGTCATAGTCTCGCTCATCGCCTGGATATCGTCCTCAGATATACCCATAGACTTGATATACTCCTCCACCTGCGGAATCTTGAGTTCCCTAGCGCAGGTAAGACACAAACCCTCGTTTTTAAGATTTTTAGACGGATCCCCCGGATTTGTAGACGATATAAAAACTACCGCAGGGCGGGTCTTACATCTTGAACACATTATCATAGTTCGTTCTCCTTTCCGTTACTAACTGTTTATACAAAACTACTTGTAGAAAAAATCAAAGAAATATTTGAAAATATAAGTGCTGTCGGCTATTTCCGAATTGAACTGAGGCAGGCTGTCATAAGTGGCATTCACCAGAATACATAACATAAACGCTATCAAAGCCGCATACAAAATGCCTTTTACCGCACCCAGCAGCAGCCCTGCAAAGCGGTTCGCCGCATTAAGCTCGGGAAGCTTTGTAAACACTCCGGAAATAAAAAGTATCAGCTTTAATATCAGCTCCAGAGCTATAAACAAAACTATAAACAGCGCAATTTTCAGAAAACCGCATATCACGGGCTTAGCAGCCTTTTCTTCAATATATTCTGCCGCCTGAGCCTTATCGTCGGAGCACAGCATAGCTACACACTCCTGTAACTGCTCAGCAGATATTTCAATATCGCCTATAGACTCGTTAAGACCGCTCTTTTGATATTGCTCTCTTACCTTATCTGTCAGCTCGTTATCAAAAAAGTAGGAAAACTGCTCCTTTATCTGTTGACAGGTCTCACTGTCCGCCCCCTTGTCTGAGAGCATTCCGCTGATGTTTTCCGAAAGATCTCCTCCTGCGGAAAGCGCACGTTTAAGCTCTGCGTCATCAAGATAACCGCCTGCTCCCTGCTCGTCAAGCTCCTGACGCACATAAGAAGTAACGTCCACACTTTCAAGAGTTTCTTCTATCGCTGCTGAAACAGGTTCACTGCAATATCTGTCATACACAGGCTCTGTCAGAGCAGAGGACAGAAAAACGCTTATTATCACAGCCGCCAATGTTCCCAGCATACATATCACATATCTGACAAAACCCCTGAGATAACCTATAACAGATGTGACTATTATTATCAATACAACTGCCGCGTCAAGTAATAACGCCATATAAAACCTCCGTATCAGGTGCTGAACTCTATCTTGTTGATCTCGCGATAGCCCAGAAAATAAACATTTTCGTTAAAGAACGTAAAGTCCACATACTCTGTGGAAACATCTGCCGTGGCAAGAAGATTTCCTGAAAAGTCGTAAGCTTCGATATTATTTTCTTTCAAAAGAACGATCTTGCCGTTTTCAATATACATTCGCTTTGGATAGCCGTCGTCGGTATAGATCTGACTGTCCGAGGTATTGCTGTCGCTGTCCGAATTAAACATCACAATGCTCGTGGATTTGCGCTGAATACCGTTAAATGCCAGAGCTGCGCATTGCGCCGACAGATCATAATCCACAAGCTGACCCGAATACTCATAGCTTAGTATAATGTTTCCGCTGCTGTCAAGCTTGCAGAATCCTGTGTCTCCGACTACCCAGAAATCTCCGTTATCGTTTTCCATTACGCTGAGTGCCAGCATCTCCATTGGTTCGCTCTTCATAACCTCCTCTGTGGAGTTGAATTTAAAATATCTGACCACAGACTGAATAGCGCCTCCCTTTGACGAAAACGATGTTACATAACAGCCCTCGCCGCCCTTGGCGAACGATACGCTGAGAATTCTTGCCGTACTTGACCATGTGTAGATCTCGCTTCCGTTGCTGTCATATATAGTAAGCACCGACGCATATTTATCTCCCTCGGTGACTACTGCTACATTGCTGTTGTCGGCAATGTCCGCAAGCATAATTCTGCCGTCAATATTCTTTTCATACAGTTCATTTTTACGATTGACTACCTTGAAGGAGCTTCCTCCGTTGTCAAAAAGAAGAATCCTCTTGACCGCCGTTTTCATCACCGGATCTGCATAGCCATGACTGTACGAATTCGTTTCCTCACCGTTTTCATTGTATATCACCAGATGATTTTTGTCAAGGCTTACAAGATAATTGTCAAGGTGAGTGATGCTGCTTACGGCGCTTTCCTCAAAGGATATAGGAAAATTACCTTTCTTCTTCTTACCGTCATTAACAATAGTATCGTGAGGATAATCAAGTATTCCCTCAAGCTTTGGCACCCATATATCCCTCAGTAAATATACTCCGACGGCAAAAGCCGCTATTATCACAAGAATTATTATGTTCTTGATACGCTTTTTATTCTTTTCTTTCTGTCTTGCAGCTCGTATATCCGTAACATTGGAGCCCTTAGACTTATCAGGCTTTTTCTTTTTAACCTTTTTTGAGGATTCAGGTTCCCGACTATCTTTTTCTTCCAACCCCCCAGAGTTTTCCTCATGATTGGATATTGTTATTTGCTCCTCGCGGGAAACCTCGCTTTCCTGCTCTGTGCGTTTTTTACGGCGTGATTTCTTTTTCAAATTCCGCAGAGTTATATCGGGCTGAGTTTTTTCATCTGCCGTATCTGACGAAAGCTCCTCCTCAGTCACAACCTGAAAGGTTTTTTCTACTTTGCCCGATTTCAGCTCCTTTTGAAATTTTCTTCGGTTTTTATTTTTATCATTCCTGCTCAAATCCGTCATATCCCTCATTATAAAATACTTTGTTCAGATACAAGCCCTGAGGCGGTACCGTTTTGCCTGCCTTTGTTCTGTCAAGGGTTTTCAAAATTACGGGTATCTCATTTTCCCCGATTTTTCCCTCGTTGACAAACAACAGCGTTCCCACCATAATCCTGACCATATTATACAAAAATCCGTTTCCTGCGACATTGAAGATAACAAGATCTCCGTCGCGTCTGACATTGAAATGATGAATTGTCCTTACTGTGTTTTCCTTGGTACAGGCTGTGGAACACATAGCCTTGAAGTCGTGAGTCCCAACAAAATCCTGCGCTGCCTTATTGATTTTTTCAGCGTCGATAGGATACCAGCTACGAAAAGCGGTATTCTTATAAAAAGGATTTTTCACCTGACTGTTATGAACTATGTACTCATACTCCTTGCCCGTGCAATGATACCTTGCGTGAAAGCCGCTGTCAGTATCCTCGCACTTAAGCACAGCAATATCCTCAGGCAGTCTGGAGTTCATACCGAACTGAATTCCCCGACAATTTATAGTGCTGTCCAGTCCGAAGCTGAGCACATATTCTCTTGCGTGAACGCCTGCGTCGGTTCGTGAACAGCCCTGAACCACAGTCTTCTGTCCCGTCAGATCCTTGAGGGCGTCCTCAAAGACCTCCTGAACGGCAAGAGCGTTCTGCTGTCTCTGCCAGCCGTGGTAAGCTGTGCCGTCATAGGCGATAGTTACCTTGAAATACTTCATATATCCTCTTAGCAAAGCTCTATTTTTTCGATATTTTCTATACGGTGAATGACGGTCTTATCGCCTTTTTTACCGTATATCAAAAGCTTTATCCATTCCTCGTCCGCTTCTAATATCCTGCATTTTACTTCTTCATAATCTATCGTTGCGATACAGTCATATCCTACAAGCGAGCTTATCATTTTTGACATATAGTTACCTCCGTTCTGTTTTCTTTCAAGCTGTTTGATCTTTCTTTCCAGAGCTTTGATCTTATCGTCCTGCTCCATATCGGCAAAAGTTCCAAGCATTGACATTTTGTTTTCCTCCAAATATTTTAAATCAGGTGATTTACAGCTATAACTCCCGCAAGGAATACTACGCAGAAAAGACTTCCCCACAGATCAAGTATGCCGAGTTTAAGCTGTTTCATTCTGGTTCTGCCCTCGCCGCCGTGATAGCAGCGGCACTCCATTGCAAGAGCAAGCTCCTCTGCGTGTCTGAATGACGCCACAAACAGCGGAATAAGAATAGGTATCAGCGATCTTGCTTTCTGAATAAGATTTCCGTCCTCCATGTTTGCTCCTCTCGCCTTCTGAGCGGACATTATCTTGTCCGTTTCCTCGATAAGCGTAGGTATAAATCTCAGTGCGATAGTCATCATCATTGCAAGCTCGTGCACCGGAACTTTGATTTTTTTCAGCGGAGAAAGAAGTCTTTCTATAGCGTCCGTCAGATCAATGGGCGACGTGGTATAGGTCAGCAGAGAAGATCCTGCAATAAGACAAAGAATTCTCACGACCATAAATACAGCAGTATCTACACCCTCGTCGGTGATTTTTATGAATTTCCACTCAAAATAAGGGTCTCCCGTTCTAATGAAAAACAGATTGAGTATCGCTGTAAAAATTATAATGGGAACGATAGGCTTCAAGCTCTTAAGCATCATTTTTCCCGGTATTTTTGAAATTAGAAAAATCAGTACCGTAAACACAATTCCCACTCCGAGACCCGCTATGTTGTCCGCCATAAACAGCATAACTATAAACACGCCTGTCAGTATGATCTTTATTCTTGCGTCCATTCTGTGTACCGCCGACTGTCCCGGAAAGTACTGCCCAATAGTAATATCCTTTATCAAGGTATATTTCTCCAAAATCTATTTTTTATTAATTTATACTCCCTGCCGTTATATGTGAGGTCAAGGGTATCGTCTTCCGATTTATATGCAAATTCCATATTTTCCGTTCTGTTATTATCGCTGTCAAAACAGGAGTTGCAATGATTACACCTTTCCTTTAAGCCTTTCAAGCAGAACCTTTTTCGCATAATTAGTAGTATAAACGTCCTCTTTAATATCTATTCCCATAGCCTTGAGACGGTTGAACACCCTCGTTACCTGAGGCACTGTCAGTCCCATTTTCTCCAGCTCCTGAGAACGTCGGAAAACCTTTACTGTTTCATCATAACAGAAAAGCTTTGACTCGTTCATCACAAGTATCTTAGACACATTTTTTGCTATGTCCTCCATTGAATGGGAAACTATCAGAACTGTGTTTTTTGTCTGCTGATGATATTCTCTTATAAGACCTAATATCTGCTCTCTGCCCTTAGGATCAAGACCTGATGCTGGCTCGTCCAGAATGAGGACTTTCGGCTCCATAGCCATAACGCCCGCTATCGCCACACGGCGTTTCTGTCCGCCTGAAAGCTCAAAGGGCGATTTCTCCAGGATCTCGGGAGACAGTCCTACCATTTTTGCAGTCTCCTTAATTCTCTGATCTATTGTATACTCGGAAAGTCCCATATTTTTAGGACCGAATGCTATATCCTTATATACAGTCTCCTCAAAAAGCTGATATTCGGGATACTGAAACACCAATCCTACCTTAAAGCGCACCGGTCTAAGCTGAGACTTATCATCCCACAGCCTTTCGCCGTCCACATAGACCGAGCCGCTCGTCGGCTTTAAAAGTCCGTTGAAATGCTGGATAAGAGTGGATTTCCCCGAGCCTGTATGCCCGATGATACCAACCATTTCTCCGCTTTCGATCTCTATATTAACATTGTCCACCGCAACCTTGCGGAAAGGAGTGTTTTCTCCGTAGACGTATGATAAATTCTCTGTTTTAATAACTGCCATTTTATTTTCCTCTGTAAATTATTTTCTGCCTGTCTTTCTGTCCACAAAAAGAGCAAACATAACTATTAACCAAAACGCATTTCCTATTATTCCCCATTCAAAACATATTTCAAACGCGCTTGCAGATAAAGCCCAAGATATCCAGAAAAGCTTTCCCAGTATGACGCTTCCGCACGCCTCAAAAAAGGTCATTTTATTGATCTTGATATCTTCGGGGATTTTTTTGCTCCGACCGGCAAACGCCCATATCAGATAAACTCCTATTCCCACAAAAATAGGAATTATCTTTATCAGAAGATATGCCGCAGCAAAGCCTCCGATATGGATCCAATTCAACAGAAGTCTTGTACCTGCCATAGACAGCGAAAAAACAAGCCAGAAAAGAATTCTGTTAAACGGATACTCAAAATTAAAATTCTGAAACGAACTTCTCGGCGCTGTCTGCTCCTCCCATAATTCTTCACGGGACCTTGACCTTGCAGCATTCCTGCCGCCGGAAAAAGCCCATACCATATAAATCGTTACGCCAAAAATCAGAGGAACGCCGCCTTTTATTCTGAAGTACAGCTCATAGCTTAAATACCCGTACATTGCAAGCCTTTCAAGAATATATCTTACTGCCGCAATTACGCAAATCAAAACTACCCAGAATAATGGTCTTGTGACAGGATAACCCCACATTGGCTTTACCTTTTGCTTGCCATTCTTTGAAACAAAGTCTGCTTCCTCATTCAAAACAGAGTAGTCTTCACCGCTGTACATATCATAATTTTGTTTAAAAAACATATTTAACACCGCTTATTTTTTGAAATTTCTCTCAGCTTCATCGAAAGCTCTATCATTGAAACCAAGCTCCAAACAGGTATTAACATTGATAATACCATAGCTGCATTTTTTAACTTTGTATAACCCGATACACTGCGTATTCTGTATAAAGCAGTGACGGTCATAGCGATAATTATTATCATATAGATCCCTGTAAGAGCGCAGAAAGCTACGCAAAGAAATAACGGTATGCCTATTATTCCTGCAATTACAATCACATAGCACATGAGTAATATCCCAAACGTGATAAGACAGGCAAGCCAGAAAATCGGGTTTGCCATTATCAGCATTGAACCTGCCGCCAGCGTCACGGTATAAATTCCGGTAGCAATAGCCAAGACCGCTGAAACCCACAATAAGGGAAAGCATATCCACATAAGCAGTCTCTGCCTTTTGGCGCAGGCTATCGTATATTCTTCATCTGAGCCGTTAAATCGGTTCCTGTCAACAGGAAATCTGCAAAGCTTTATAAGCACAAGAATAAGTATAATTATTATGGGCAGAGCTAATATTATATTTACCGCCAGCGATATGCAGCTAAGCAATCCGAAATTTGAAAGCAGATTAAGCAAGCCTGAGATCATACTTCCGATATATCCGCAAATCAGCAAGGGTATTCCAACCACATACAGCACGCTCATAAAAAGTGTATTATACTGCAAAACTTTAGTTTTGTCAAGGATCACGATCGCTATAAGAAGTATCAAAGTTAACCACATATTTTTCTCCTCGTTCTTTCTTCCGAATAAAATCTGCTATTTCAGCATTTCATATAGTCTTTCAACACATTCGTCCTCAGAGATTATCTCCGTGGAAATATCAAATCCCGCTTTTTTCAGTTCCCACGCAAGTTCGGTGACCTGAGGAACGTCAAGGCCTAAATTCTTCATGATCTCAACCTGTGAAAATATCTTTTTAGGCACGTTATCCATTATGACCTCTCCGCCGTCAATTACGACAACTCTGTCAGCCTGAGCCGCCTCCTCCATATAGTGAGTGATAAGCACTATGGTAACGCCCTGAGAGTTGAGCAGCTTTATTGTTCTCATGACCTCATCTCTGCCGTGAGGGTCAAGCATTGCCGTAGGCTCGTCCAGCAGGATACAGTCGGGACGCATAGCTATTATTCCGGCTATTGCCACTCTCTGCTTCTGTCCGCCCGAGAGCTTGTGGGGAGCATGCATTCTGTACTCGTACATACCTACGGTTTTAAGAGCCTCGTCAACTCTTTCACGAATTTCCGCAGGAGGAACTCCCATATTCTCCAGTGCAAAGGCAACATCCTCCTCAACAATAGTAGCTACTATCTGATTGTCAGGGTTCTGGAAAACCATTCCCACACGCTGTCTTATAGGTAACAGATGCTCCTCGTCCAACGTGTCCATACCGTCAACATAGACCGCGCCGCTTTCGGGCAGCTTTATGGCGTTAATACACTTTGCAAGAGTAGATTTACCTGAGCCGTTATGCCCCAATACAGCAATAAATTCGCCTTTTTTTATGCTAAGATTTACACCCTTGAGCACCTCTGTCTTAACGGGAGGTTCTTCCATTTCATTTACATATGAAGCGTGCAGATCTTTGATCTCTATAAAATTATCCATTACGTTTTATCCTTATCGTCTTTTTTATCGTCCTTGTCAAAAACATTGCCAAGCTTGCCCTTTACCTTTTCAAGGTTTTCCTTAGCAGTAAGCTCCTTCGCTTTTGTCTTTACGTTATCGGGGATCTTATTTTCAACCTTATCGATAGCTTTTTTGATATTCTTTAAATCTAAGCCCATTTCTTACCTCCATTGATACTTTAGAAAAACTGTCTGTTTATCAGATCAAGCATTTAAAATATTTTCAACCTCGTCAGCAGTCGGCGGATATAGCGCTATGGGGAATTTCGACACCGCTGCCGCAGCTGCTGCGCAGGCAAACCTTACCAGACTGTCGTCGTCCATTTGTTTGTAAAGTCCGTATATCGCTCCTGCCTTGAAGCTGTCTCCTGCGCCGAGGGTTGAAACTGCATTGACCTTAAATGCGCAACAGTACTTCGGATCGTCGCCTTTTCTGCCATACATTGCTCCTTTTTCGCCTAATGTGAATATCACCAGTCCGTCGGCGCTTTCGGCGTAAAGCTTAAATAATTCGTCGTAGCTTTTATCTGCATAATAGCTGTCAAGGTACTGATGTGAAATACAGTTTACAGCGCAATGCTTATGAATATAGCTGTCGTAGGCACAATCCACAGTAACATATGACTTTGAATATTTCACGCACAGCCTTGCGATCTCGTCTCCGAAATATGGGTCTGCTCCTACGCAGACAGCATTTCTGACCGATTGTTCACAAGGTGGCTCATAAAACGGCTTTTCCCTTGAAAAATGCTTGCCCCACTCGCCGAAACAGGTACGTGTATTTTTGTCGATGATAACATAGTCCACTACGCCCTCAAAATCCTCATACACAAGCTCGCTTATGTCGGCGGACTTATCCGCAAAGTAGTCTGAAATAATTTCCTTGTTGACATTGCCCAGATGTGTGCCTCCCAGCTTGACGGGCGCGCCGAGACTGCACAGTACAGCCGCCGCAGTTCCCGTTTCTCCGCCTACCAGATGATTTTTCTCGCTTATCTCGCCGTATCCGTCGGGAGCGGGAAAATCCGTACTGAGCAAAAATGCGTATGTGGACATTACCTGTCCGTACATATAAATATAACTGTTTTCGAACTGCATTCATCTCACCTCCGAATAAACCGTAAGCCTGCGTTACAGTTGTTCAAAAAACTTTCTTAACTGCGATTTTCTCACGTCTGAAATCTCCTTTTTGGGAATTCCCTGAATGGCGCCCTCTATCGCCGTCAGCTTATGGAAACACGAACCGCTGTCATAAGCTTTAAGCTTGATAAAGGTTTTCTCAGTACCTAACTCACGCAGCTTTTCGGGAGTATCTATTCCAACGGCGATAAGCTGATTTTCCAGTACTCCGCCTATGTTCGGTAAATCGTGAAGTTTCATTGTAATTCCCCGTTTCTGACCTTCAGCATATAATCCGTCATATTACTGTCCTCTGTAACATTATAGGCGTAGCCGAATTTTTCAGCTATCTCATTCGCCATTGTGCGGAAAAGTCCGCAGGCGGTAAAAATTGCTTTCCATATATTTTCATAGTCGCTGTCGGAATATGTTTCAGCGTACATTTTATAAAGCTCCTCAGGAAGATATTTTCTGAAATATTTCCCCGACTTACCCGCCGACACCTTAAAATCGTAGTTCATTCCGATATACCACTCTGTCATTTTATTAAGCATATCGCGGACATAAACGTTAAACATATTCATCACATAAGGCAGTTCTTCCCTTGCAATGCCCTTTGCGGCATTGTTGAGACACCACCAGAACTCGTTACAGCAGTCGTGAAAAAGCTTTTGCGTCGGAGCTTTCACAAACCAGCAGTCCTCATCGGGCTTTACGTCGGACAATAACCCGCACTTGTCCAACAGAACTACGACCGGCTCTCCGTCATTGACATAAGGCTGACTTATTATCTTCAGATCAATGCGGTTCCCGTCCTCAAAAATAGCTAGAAACACAAAGCTTCCGTCATTATCTGGAGGGATAAGCTCCATAGTTTCAGGGGTCTGCACAACGGATATCCTACCGAATTTTTCCTCCAGCCATGCCCTGTTATCCCGGTATGGTGCAACGTCCGTCACAAAATAAACTATATCGTAATCCTGATAAATATCTTTTGTGGCGTGAGGGTCTGCGCGTGAGCCGTTAAGCATTACGGCAAGGATACGCTCGTCCTCTTTTGCGGTATTTATTATCAAATCGAACATTTCCTGTTCGGTACGCATTTTAGTCATAATGTCTCTCCTTTCTCAGCAAACGCCCACAATGCGGTACTTCAGAAGATATCCCCCCGGATAGTAGGACTTCCCTGCTATTATTGCGTGGTCTCCGCACTCTGATGTACAATATTCCGTACACTTATATGTTCCGCTTTCATAGGTATGACCTATATCGTAAAAGCCCATTTTATTCATTGCCTCCACGTCGGAACAGCCATAGCTAACAAAAACGTACCCGTTGCACAGTCCTGTTGTGTCTCCGCTTGAATATACGCCCTCGCGTATGACCTGTATGTCATTACCGTTAAGTGCAACGCTTTTCCACGTTTCTAAAGCCTCTGCGGGATTCCATGTTCTGAAAATCAAATGCGAATAAGCCGCAAATGCAATTATAATTAACGGTATTAATATGAGTATGATTTTCTTTTTTCTGTTTTTGGTTTTGCTGTCGTCCATTTTATCTTTCTCCATTTATTTATGTCTTAGTCCGCTGTCCATATTGCCGTTGAACCGCAGGGAAGAACGCCTCCCGTTGCCTCAACCGGCAAGCCTATCTCGTCCGCTGTGACCTTTCCTTTGAAACGTCCGCTCAGAATGTCATTAAGAATATATGCCATAACCGAGGGCGAAAGTCCTGTAGTATAGCTGTTGAGCAGGAAAAACAGAGGATCGCCGCTAAGCACATCGGAGCAGGTTTTCACCAGATCGTAAATGCAGTCCTCCAGCTTCCAGACCTCGCCGCCCGGTCCTCTGCCGTAACTCGGCGGATCCATAACGATCGCATCATAGGTTTTGCCGCGTTTTATCTCACGTCTGACAAACTTTTCACAGTCGTCCACAAGCCAGCGTATAGGCTTGTCCGTCAGCCCAGATGCGGCGGCATTTTCTCTCGCCCATTGGACCATTCCCTTTGACGCGTCAACGTGGGAAACACTCGCTCCCGCCTCGGCGCAGGCAAGAGTTGCTCCGCCTGTGTATGCGAAAAGATTTAGTACCTTTATCTCACGACCCGCATTTCTGATCTTTTCGGACATAAGATCCCAGTTGACAGCCTGCTCGGGAAACAATCCCGTATGCTTAAAACCCGTAGGACGAATGATAAATTTCAGATTTCCGTATGAAACGTTCCAGCTTTCGGGAAGTCTGCGCTTGTACTCCCACTCTCCGCCGCCCTTTGAGGAACGGTGATATATACCGTCAGCCTTCCCCCACATATCCGAACGTTTAGGCGACTTCCATATTATCTGCGGATCGGGGCGCACAAGTATCTTTCCGCCCCAGCTTTCAAGCTTGTCGCCGTCGGTGGTATCTAATATTCTGTAATCCTTCCAGTTTTGTGCTATTCTCATAATCATTTTCCTTTTTTATAAGTCCAACACCGACAACATAAACTCTATCATCTCGTCGGCATTTTTTTGAATATCAATCATATTTGCAAACTCAACATTGACCTTGTCAAAACTTCCGCCGTTTTTTACAGCATTAAAATCTACCCAATAAAATCCATTGCTTTCATAAAGTCCTATGTCTCCCGCGCTAAAATACACATTATCCTTAGTTTCAAGACTTATTATTAAGTGATGTCCATATCTGCCATAGGAATAATTAACATCAGAAATTACTATGCCTTGCTTTTCCCATTTTTCAATATTGGATTTATACCATTTTTCAAAATGAAAAAATTTAATGTCCATTTTTATTAATCCTTTATATTAAAATTCATAACAGCCATGGGCACAACGCCGTTTTCAACCTGAAATCCTCTTTTTTCATAAAAATCAACAAGACTTTGTTTTTCGGCATTCAACAGCAAATACAAATAATCTTTATAGCGTATTTTAAGTCTTTCGATAAGTTCCGTTCCGATACCTTTTCCCTGATAGCTGGGAGCGACAAGAAGATAATGTGCGTATGCGGTAAGTACGCCGTCGTCAATAACATTAATGAGTCCTGCCAAATTTTCTTTATCCCAAGCGGAAATTACCGTATCGGAATTTGCCAGAGCCTTTACAAGCTTGTTGGGATAATCGGCGCTGACCCAGCCAACAGATTTAAAAAGCCTGCTTATCTGTTCGGACTTAAATTCTTTACACTCTTTGTATTCTATCATTTTTGATCTACTCCTCTGATGTAAACGACTTCAGGTCCTCTATCATCTTGTCAGTAATACTTCTGTCGAAATTTCCGTCAGTGCGCTGACAGCAAAGCTTAAATCTTTTCATTGCATTTATTGCCCTGAGTTTAAGCCGGTTATCTATTTTTCCTGTAATTTTGATCTGCGCAAAAGCTGTGGCGTAGGTGATCATATCGCTTTGGATAACATTCATTTCTTCCTCATTGTTCATATTTTTTATGAAATCTTCATCAACGCTGTCCGCAGGATAATACTTCATATCCCATACGTTTTCAATGAGATTTTCGGGGAATTTATAAAAATCAAGCCGCTGCTTTTTCCTTATTTCCATAGTAATTACATACAGCGTATCCGAGCCCTCGTCGCTTCCGAAGGGAGCAAACTCCTCGCCGCAGTCGTAATAGAAGTCATCGGTAAAATGCTCCGAAAATCTCGGGTGCGAGGTCTTGGGGTGAAGTCCCGTTTCCTCATCGTCCAGAAAAATATGACCGTCGTAATCAAAATCAGAAATTTCGGTATAACCCTTTTTCAGTTTCTTTTTTATAAGACTTTCCGCGTTTTTCAGACATTGCGCCTCGGTGTCAAACTGCTTTACCTCATACTTTCCTATTGCTCCCGTTTTGCCGTAATTAACGGCAAAATCGGTTCCGCTGTAATCTATGTTCCAGAATTTATCCGACTTTTCATCTTTGTAAGCAAATGCGCGTTTCATATCTTCATCTCCACGGTCTTTTATTTTCCGTCCAGCCCTTGGACTTCCAGTATTCGTTATCCGCAGGGTTCATTCCCCCTGATTTATTGACAAAATGCATTGCGGTAAAAAACAGACGTCCTTTCACGCTTACCCTCGGCTTTATCTTATTTCTGCGTATCTTCCGCGCAAGCCTGTCGGTTTTCTTTTCAAGCTTTTGCTTTTTGGAGGGCTTGACTTCGTTCCACGAGACAGACATAACAGCTGCTCCGAGCCTGTAAATTTTCGGCACTCCCCAGAACGACAGACTGTCCGCCATATCCTTGTTCGCAGACTTCATACCCGCTCCCGCCGCAGTGGAAATTACCACCGCCTGCTTTGAAAACATTTTTCCCTCGGGGCGGTGAACTATCCACCTCCAGCCGTAATGGTCAAGCCACGCTTTCATCGAACCTGTGCAATGGTAAACGTACACGGGGGAGGTCAGTATTATCAAGTCCGCCTCGTCCACCGCCTTTGTTATGGGACTGAGCTTTTCATAATGAGGACACTTATCCTCGCCTTTCATAAAGCAGTTTGTACACCCGCAGCAGAATTCACCGAAGTCTCTCGGGAGAAAAAATTCCGTTATCTCTCCGCCTACCTTGTCGGCAAGCATTTTCCCTATGTGATAAGTAGAGCCTTTGTGGTTCTGTCCGTTTACTATGCATATTTTCATTTATAACCATACCTTTCTGCGAAAGGCACCAACAAGG
>CAYNPW010000013.1:0-36032 GCA_964399215.1 uncultured Ruminococcus sp.
TTGAATTTGAATTATTATGATTGTGTATTTTTCCCTGTCGTACGGCGAGAGAAAATGCACTGCTAAAATTTCATCCTGTTTATAAAGCCGCTATTAGCCACTCCATTTAATAAACATTCATTGACTTTCACATAATTTTATGATACACTTTTTATAAATACGTTTCTCGGAAAGGGGGATTTTTATGAAACACGACGAAATTGAACAGCTTAACCCCATAGTGGATCTATTTTATCCCGACGAGGCAAGCAGAGACAGATTGAAAAAGCGCAGAGCGATGCTTTCAAGACTTCCCAACGACTATATCGGAAATCTTGAGCTTGAAAAGGTCAGCGACATTATATGCAGGCATTACCAATACAGACTGGTAAAAATGTTTGAGGAAATGTGCGACGATTTAGAAGTCATAAGATACCGTCAGGATATCCTTGAGGATTTTATACATATTCCTAAGCTTGCAGGTACAGTGCAGAAAATAGTCAATCTTATGGTTGAAAATGACAGAGGAAACATTTACAAGCTGTCCGAGCCTGACAGCTTTACCACTCTTTCCGACGCCATAAGAGCCTTTGACGCCTATGTGGAATGTATGGAGATAATGCACGCATTTTACACCGAGCACAAATCGGAAATACGCTCCGACGGCGTAAACCGACTGTTCGGCTATTTTGAGGAAGGCTACGCCGACAGAGACTTTATAAAAATGAAGTCCGATCTGTCTGAACTGGAGACTACACTGAAAAATCGTATACGCAGCGTTACGGTTGCAATAAATCTGAACGAAAATCTCGTACCTGTTTCGGCGGGCATAGTGGACTACTCCGATCAGAAATACTGCTTAAAACCGTCCCTGTTTGACCGAATACTTTACAGAGGAGCTAAGTTCCCTGAGAAAACGGTAAAGAACCTGCATCAGAAATACCGAAACGCCGACGATCTTTCTGCGGACGAGTTGCTTATAAACACTGTTGACGAAGCGCTTTTCAAGGAGCTTGACGAATTTACAAAGGGGTATGTAAAAAAGCTTGCCGATGTCATGGCAGACTATCAGCGCATAGGTTTTCAGGATATCTTCAGTATAAACTACCAGCTTGAATTTTATATGGGAGCAGTTCAGCTTATCGAAAGCGCCGAAGCTAAGGGCGTAAAAATGTGCCGTCCCAAGGTGCTCCCTAAGGAGGAACGCCGAGCGGATATAAAAGGGCTTTTTGATCTTATTTACTATAACGAGGCTGCGATCTACAATATACGCGCCAAGGAAGATAAGAAGTCCGTAGTCACAAACGACATCATATTCGATGAAAACGCCGGATTTTATATTCTTACCGGAGCTAACAACGGCGGTAAGACTACCTTCGTGCGCGGTTTGGGGATATGTCAGGCTTTAGCGCAAATGGGCTTGTATGTTCCCGCAGAAAGCTGTGAGATCTCTGCTGTGGACTTTATATACACTCACTTTCCGAAAGAGGAGGAGCTTGGAATAAACTCCAGTCGTTTTACCACCGAGATCAAGGAATTCAAGGAGATAAGCGATACTATCACAAATCACTCTCTTCTGCTGATGAACGAATCTATACAAAGTACTACTCCGCGAGAATGCATAGATATTGCGGCTCGTCTGGTAAAAATATTCTGCCGTATTGGTGTAAGAGGAATATTTGCAACTCATCTGACGGATATTGCATTCAAAACGAAGGAACTGAACGACAGCGGAGAATTACACACAAAGATCGAAAGCATAGTAGTAACGGTAGACGAAGAAACGGGCGAGAGAAAATATAAGATAAAAAAAGGCATGCCAACGGATACAAGCTATGCGGCAGCCGTATTTGACAAATTCGGCATAGATGAAACGGACATAGAAAAACGTATAGCCCAGATGAAATATTAAAGCTCAAAAAATGATCTCAGAGGGACGAAATGAAAAGCTAATCAGAAATGAGAACGTTGATCGCGGGTACGGCGGCGCAGCTTATTTCCTCATTTATGCTTGGTTTTTCATTTCGTCCCTCTAAGCATTTTGGGCTTGTTTTATTTCATTTCAGCAGTCTGCCTTACTGCAAGCTCTCCGTCTTTTATACATAGCATAAGCTCCTTTGGTCCGCCCTCCAGTATTCTGTCGGATATAAGATTTTCAATGTCCACAGACACAAATCTGCGTATCTCTCTTGCCGAGCCGCCTTTTTTTACTGCCTCTTGTGCAATAACGTTTCGGCACTCGTCGGATATCACAAGAGTATAGCCCAGTTCTGCAAGACGGTCTGCTAACAGTAACAGCTCCCGTTGTGATATGCTTTCAAGGCTTTCTTCGGACAGCTCCTTAAAAACGATAATTTCATCGATACGCCCCAAAAGCTCCGGAGACATAATATTTTTCAGCTCAGTCTTAAGATTTTTTTCCTTTTCCGCTCTGCTGTCCGCTCTTTCTGAAAATCCCACATATTTTTTCTCAGACGCAGATTTCGCGCCTGCGTTGGAGGTCATTATAACAATGGTGTTTGCAAAGGAGATACGACGTCCGCTTGAATTTGTCAGTACTCCGTCCTCCAATATCTGCAAAAGTATATTATAGATGTCCGGATGCGCCTTTTCAATTTCGTCAAGAAGAACGACTGAATAAGGCTTTTTTCTCACTCTTTCGGTGAGCTGACCGCCCTCGTCAAATCCCACATACCCCGGAGGGGCACCTATAAGCTTTGACAGGCTGTGCCTTTCCATATACTCGGACATATCAAGCTTTACTACGCTGTCCTCGCTGCCGAAAAGAGCCTTGCCAAGACTTTTTGCAAGCTGGGTCTTACCCACTCCCGTTGAACCCAGAAAGACAAAGCTTCCTACAGGACGCTTGTGGCTTTTAAGTCCCGCTCTGCACCGTCTGACAGCGGTACTAAGGGAATGAACAGCCTCCTGCTGACCTATCACCTCTGCGGACAGAATCTGCTCCAGATTTGCAAGTCGCCTGCTTTCCTCCACATCAAGCGCAGTGCAGTCAATACCTGTGGCTCGGGACACAACGCTTTCGATATGCTCGCGTTCTAAAGCGATACGTCCGCCGCTTTTTGAAATCGATGAAAGATATTCGTCCCGGGAGATCTCCCCTGAAAGATAACGGTTGAAGGCGCTGTTTGATCTCTGCGGACTTTCTGTGTGAGAATCTGCGATTCTTGCGGCAGAACAAGCCTCGTCGAGCACATCTATGGCTTTATCCGGAAAATGGCGATCGAAGATATAACGTCCTGCAAGCCTGACCGCATATCTGCACATTTCTTCAGAAATAGAGATCTTGTGGTGTTCTTCATACTTTTCACGCAGTCCAAGGAGTATATTCGCAGTACATTCCTCGTCGGGTTCTTCTATGACTACTTTCTGAAAACGTCTGTCCATAGCGGAATCCTTTTCAATGTTTTTGCGGTACTCCTCAAAAGTGGTTGCGCCGATGACCTGAAGTCCCCGTCTTGCAAGCTGTGGTTTCAAAATATTTGCAGCGTCTATTGCTCCTTCTGCCGCTCCGGCACCCATAATATTGTGCAGCTCGTCAATAAATAGGATACAGTTTCCTGCGCTTACAGCCTCGTCGATGCACGCTTTAAGACGTTCTTCAAAGTCGCCTCTGTACTTTGCTCCTGCAAGCAGCATGGTCAGATCAAGAGCGAAAATACGCTTGCCCGCAAGCAGCTCCGATACCTCGCCCAACATGATCCTTGCGGCTAAACCCTCGACAACGGCGGTTTTTCCCACTCCTGCCTCGCCTACAAGGCAGGGATTGTTTTTTCCCCTTCGGCACAGTATTTCCATTATGCGGTTAATTTCGTTTTCTCTGCCCACCAGAGGATCAAATTCCGCGCAGCTTTTTTTATCGGTCAGCTCTCTTCCATAACGTTCAAGAGTTTTCAGTTTCGGCTTTGAACGGTCTGTGTAAATATCCGCCGCTGAAAATTTTCCGTCGGACTTTCCGCCCACAGAGGTGCATTCTCCGTATAATCTGTTGATATTTACTCCTAAAGAACGGAGGATCGTAACGCAGCAGCAGTTTCCTATCCTCAGCATCACAGCAAGTATATATTCCGAGCCCGCTACACTGCCGCCGAAGCTTTCGCACAATCTGACCGCGCCGCTGATCGTACTTTCCGCATTGGGTGTAAGATCGTTCATTGTGGGCAGACAAGGAGTTCCTCTGCCGATAATACGCTGTATCTCCGCACAGATATTCTCGCTTGTGACACCGTATTTCAGCAGCGCCGTACCTGCGGCGGAGCTTTCGCATTCGGCACAGGCAAGGAGAATATGCTCAGTACCCACATAGGTGTGCCCCCACCGCCCCGCCAGTGAGACGGCAAGCTCTATTATCTCCCGTCCCTTTCGTGTAAAGCGTTCCGTTTCAAAGCCGTAATGCTCCATTTCTCTCACCCTTTCAGAAAATTATGTTGTATGGTAAGTCTTGACTTGATATATATTTTTTATGCATACATATTCTATGACCTTTTCCGCGCCGATTTAACCGCAAATTGATTTGTAACACTTTTTTCTCCACAGCATAAACTGTACTATAAAGCAAAACACAAAGCTGAACCTTCAGCCTACGCTTTATAAATTTTATTTACAAAGGAGATATTTATTATGAACGGATGCGGATTTGGCGGTTGCTGGTGGATCATCATTCTTATTCTTATTATCGCTTGCTGCTGCGGCAACGGATGCGGCAATGGCTGCGGCAACGGATGCGGCTGTGACAACGGCTGCGGCTGTGGCTGCTAAGAGACAGGAATAACGTGTCCTTAGCTGTGATTTTTCGGGGACAGAGCTGAAAGCTTTGTCCCTGAAATCAAACTAAATGACAAGAGAGAAAACCGATTTTACTCGGCTTTCTCTCTTTGTGTTTTCGGGAGGATCTATTCGTATAAAATTGAATACATGTATACTGACTTTTTCTAGAGTATCAGACATATAAGCCCTGAACAGCCCTCGTTTATCATTCGCTCAATGGTTTCTTTAAGCCGCATTCTTGCCTCGTCCGGCAGCTTTGCAAGCTTTGTGTGAAGTCCCTCGCTTACAAGTTCGTGGAGAGACTTTCCGAAAATGTTGGAATCCCATATTTTTTCGGGAGAATTTTCAAAGTCGCTCATCATGTAGAGCACAAGCTCCTCAGATTGCTTTTCTGAGCCGACTATTGGTGCTACCTCGGTGTTTATCATAGTTTTCACAAGATGTACCGCAGGCGCTGTGGCTTTGAGTCTTATGCCGTATTTTCCGCCCTGCTTGATTATCTCAGGCTCGTCAAGTGTGAGTTCGGAGATCTCCGGCATTACTATGCCATAACCAGTGCGCTCCATTTCATCGAGAGCGTCACAGTACTTTGTAAAACGGTCTCTGATCTTCACAAGCTCCAGAATTCTGGGCATAAGCTCATTTTCTCCCGATATTTCAAGTCCCGTGGCTTCACCTATGATCTTATAGAACAGATCGGGCTTCAGACACACGTCGATAACTGCGCTTCCGCTTCCTAAATCTATCGAAACAGCCTCTCCCCTTTCAACATACTCACATTCGCATATACATCCGGCGCACTCTTTGATCTGACGGAGATTTTCCACTTTGCACGCTGCCTGTCTGATATGCCCGAAAACAGCTTCTTTAAGCCAATGACCTTTTTCAAGGGTATTTATCCATGAGGGCATTGAAATATTGATCTCTCTGACAGGAAAGGCATACAGCACCTGTGTGAGAATATCTCTGATATCGTCCTCGTTGAGCTCAAGACAGTTTATTGGCATAACAGTCGTGCCGTATTTCTCAGAGAGACGCTGACAAAGCTCTCTTGCGGCAGGAGCAAGAGGGTTGATACAGTTAAGAAGGACTACAAAGGGCTTATCTATCTTTTTAAGCTCCTCGATAACCCGCTCTTCACATTCCTCATACTCATCTCTCGGAAGGTCTGTAATAGAGCCGTCCGTTGTAATGACAAGACCAATAGTGGAATGCTCTGTGATGACCTTCTGCGTTCCTATCTCCGCCGCCATATTAAACGGTATCTCGCTGTCGAACCACGGGGTCATTACCATTCTGGGAGCCTCGTTCTCTATATATCCTATGGAACTTGGGATTATATATCCCACGCAGTCTATCATACGCACGTTAAAGCTTGCTCCGTCAGGTACGGTTATTGCAACCGCCTCTTCAGGAATGAATTTTGGCTCGGTCGTCATAATAGTCTTTCCCGCCGAGGACTGAGGCAGCTCGTCAACGGCTCTCTCTCGCCTGTACTCGCTTTCAATGTTAGGAATAACAAGTCTTTCCATAAACTGCTTTATGAATGTGGATTTTCCTGTCCGCACAGGACCTACTACCCCTATGTAAATGTCTCCGCCTGTTCTGAGGGCGATGTCGTTGTAAATATCGTTATTCATAGCGTTGCCTCCTAGCTCATAAGGGGAATAAGCAGCATTCCCTGCTGTGTGATTTTGTCGTCTGTAAGCTCGTTTTCTTCCATTATCGCCGTCACCGACGTCGAATACTTTTTTGCAATATCCCAGATATCCTCGTCACTGCCGCAGCGGCACAGCTTCAGTGCATAGTTCTCACGGCGTTCCTTGGGCTTATCGGTAAGAACTCTCAGTCCTCCGATAAGCTTTCCCGCACAGGCACGTCTTATAACTCCGCCAATTTTCAGATCGGCTTTAAGCTCAATAGCGCTGCCGCCTGCAAGATAATACGAACAGCCGCATACTGTCACATTAGGCTCGCAGGACAATTCCTCAGAACAGCCCTCGGGGATCGGTATCTCCTGTTCAAATGGCGTTTCGGCTTCAAGCAGGAACGGCATACCGTCTTCACCCGCCCCCAGAGCGGTAAACCTTACATTTCCCGACAGCATAAAGCATTTTTTATCGCTGTCAAGACGTGCGGTGATGTTTCCGCACTCGGCAAAGCTATCGTAAACACAGCCTATCTCTCCGTCGGAGTATGAAAGCGTACATTCAGCTTGAGCCGTCTGCTTTATCCTCTCGGGCGGATATTCTATCTGCGTTTCACAGCGGTCTATTTCACATTCATAGCAAGTCGAATATGCGTCTGTAACAGCCTCGCATGTCTCGTATTTCATAGCCGTACAGCTTACCAGCAGCACGAGTTCGCATTCAAGAGTACTGCTGTCCTCGCCCTTGGGAATAAGCTCGCAGGAACCTACGGAAATATCTATATCAGCGTCAAAGCTTTCGTCAATGCCGTCTACATCGATTATCTGACTGAAAGGCAGAGCAAATTTCATTGTTTCGACAGTATCCTCTCCTGCAGCGTTTACACAGGAATACAGCATTGATATCTGCGCCTCTCCTTTTGTGATAAGCTTTCCTGCAATGATTTTCCGTTCGAGATAATCTCCATGCTCAACAGTACAGCCGCACCTTAGTACTGCGCCTACGGCGGGTTTTGAAGAAGACATCTCCAATTCGTCGATAACTGTAATACGCTTTGCAACATGCAGCCTTCTTGCAGGATATGTAACTGTCTGCTTTTTCAGCTGAACAGCTCCGCCGAATGCATTTGTCACCACAGCCTGCTTTAATTCTCCCTCGGCCTTTACCGAGGCTGTTACTGCACCTCTGACATCAAGCCGGCGCTGATTTACCACACGGCAGTTTACATAATCGCATTTCGGCTTGACATACACAGCAGGGTTGACGCATTCTCCGCTCATTTCAAGTGACTTTGAAACGGTCATTTTCTGCTCGATACAGTTGATACGTTTGTCGTTTTCGCTTAGATAAAGAACCTTGATAAGCACAGCTATTTCAAGTGTAAGCTTTCCTCCGTTGATCGCCGTTGACGATACGGAGGGCGAAACGGTGCATTTAAGCACTCTGAAAATATCGGGGTAATAATCGGGCAGCACGAAATCACGCTCCACGGGCAGCTCGCAGGAGCAGTCAAGAGCGGTCTGAGCGGCGGCGATAGCCTCACGGTTAAGCTTAAAATCCATAGTATCCATAAATAACAGTCCTCCCGTTTGAATTGATTTTTTGCTTGCTAAAACAGTATATTCGCGGGAAAGTTCAAATATGCACAGGATTTATACATAGAGAAATAAATGAAAAAACAAGGCGAACATTTCATTTCTGTCCGCCTTAAATCAAGTATTAAAATTAAAGTAGTTCTACCAGATCGTCTCTGCCGTATGCTTTCCAATAATCTTTTAGGTCATAATCACCGCTTTTGAAATCACCTTTGGTTGATGCAGGTATCTGGGTAATTTCAATATCGGTATTTGCACCGTTATCAAGTAATAACTTAACTGTATCTCTCGAAGCGTCTGTTGTAACTTTCATAATATCGTTTGGCAGTTCTACATTTTTATCAATTAATAAACTTACAAATTTGTTTCCAGTTTGAATAGCATCACTAATAACAGATATTTCAAGATCATTTTTTAAAGCTCTTGAATCTAATGAATTTATATCTGCTCCGTTTTCAACTGCAAATTTAAACATTTCAATATCAGTTTCATCCATTGCGTCAAATAAATCTAAATCGGAAACCGGTCTGCCTTTTTCAGTTATATACTTGTAACCCTCATAATTTAAATTCAATATGCGTATACTTTCTAAGTTATAACCGTTTTCAAAAAGGAAATCAACAACCTTACGTTCGAAGTCAGAAAATGGTTCATTGTAGAGCCTGCTTTTAAAGGCAGTATTTAATGCTTCGTCAATTTCTTCTTCACTTAATTTTTCCTTAGAGTTTAAATAATCATATATGGTTTTAAAGACATCAAAATTTTGGCTTTCTATTGCGTTAGGTAAAATGAGGTAACGTGGACGACTGTCTATTTCTGTTACACAGTCATTTTCACATAAATATCTACATACATCTAAACTACCCATTGCGGCAGAATAGTTAAGTATATCAAGAATATCATTATTTTCCAACGTACTACGATTATCATAGTTGCTTTCAGAAATATCCATGTTGGATTTTTCTATTATATATTTAAGCATATCAACATTATTGGTTTCGGCAACTGCTTTGCAAGATTTATAATCTGAAAAATCAAAATTCCACATTGTCAGTACCTTCTCAAATTGTTCAGGAGTTCCCCAAAGCATTATATACCTTACAAATAATTTCTTCTGATCTTCATCTAAATTTTTGTCTGATTTTTCAATTTCCTTAATAGCATTATCGCTATCTCCAAGTAGAGCATATTCTAATGACAACGGCAGTCCGCTTTCTTCACCGCTTTCTAACAAAATATCCAATAAATATTTTGTTGAATACGGACTATTTTGCAAATGTCCATATGGTCCGTTGCGGCTAGAATCTTTCTGGAACAATTCTTTAGTTGGACTTGCTCCAGCTTCTACCAACATTTGTACTTGATAATAACTGCAATATTCGTATGTATTGCCTGTAGACATTGCGGTAAATAAAACGTCTTTTCCAGTATCTCCTTTTACGCTTAAATCTATTTTATCGCTCGTTAATAATGCAGCAGTTGCGTCAAAGCAATCCTTGTAATTATATAGATATGTAATTAAAACGCTCTCGCCAGTACTACTCTCTGTATTTGGATCCGCACCAGCATCAAGAAGTTGTTCAACCATAAAAGCTCGATTTTTGAATGTTAAGGTTTCTGCAAGTGCCATTGTAAGTGCATCATTTAGCAAATCGTTATTATCTTTATTTTCTTGGATCAACTGTGCTAAATAATCGCTATTACCATTATTTATAGCCCATGTCATATGATATGTGACCCATTCATCACCCAATAAACGATTTTTGGTTTTACTTGTCAAACCGCACCCCGTTGACAAAAGCATAACTCCGGACAAAACCAACGCCAATATTTTTTTCATAGATAACCCTCCTCATTTGATAAATGTGATCTGAATTTAAAGGCATTATCATTCAGATTTTTTCGTATTAAGCGTCAGAATCCCTATAGTCATTATAACAGGGAAAACAGCAGCCATAAGCAAGCCTTTTTTCAGTTCGCCTGTACCGTCCGCCACAAAGCCCGCAAGAGTAGGTCCTGCGGAACAGCCCACATCTCCCGCAAGAGCAAGGATCGCAAACATTCCCGTACCGCCCGCATGGTAGCATTTTGCCGCAATGCTGAAAGTCCCCGGCCACATTATGCCTACCGACAGTCCGCAAAGCGCACAGCCTGCCAGTGAAATAACAGGGTAAGGAGCAAACACTGCCAGCATATAGCTTGCCATACAAACCGCTCCGCTTGCAGCTATGGTCTTTTTTAAATTTATTTTTGCACCCTTTAAACCGTAAAAGGTTCTAGCTGTTCCCATTAATACCGCAAATGCACATGGTCCCAGCAGATCTCCCATTGTTTTGGATACCTTCAAGCCTTCCTCTGCGAAAAGCGACGCCCATTGGGACATTGCAAGCTCCGACGCTCCCGCACAAATCATCAAAATAAGAAACAGCCAGAATATCTTTACTCTGAAAAGCTTAGAAAGCGGAATATCCTCGCCGTCCTCGTTAAGAGTACGCAGGGGAACTTTCATAAAGAAAAAAGTATTGAACAGCGGCACTAAAGCCCATATCAGCGGAAGAAATCTCCATGCGGATATTCCCGCCGTTACAAAATAAAGCGTTGAAAGAAGAACTACCGCAACCTGTCCCCAGCAGTAAAACGAATGGAGCAGGCTCATAGCGGACTCCTTTTCGTCTCCCGGAAGCGCCTCTATGATAGGAGAGATTATAACCTCCGTCAGACCTCCGCCAACTGCATTGACTGCCGAGCAGATACAAAGTCCGGCAAAGGGTGAAATTATAAAGGGCAGATATGTCATTCCCGTCAAACCAATGACCGCCATAATATGCGCTAAAACTGCCGCTGCTCGGTAGCCGATCCTGTCGGTATATTTTGCAGCAGCGAGATCCGTGACGATCTGAACGCCGAAATTCATTGTAATAAGCAGACTGATCTTATCAAGGCTCAGCGAAAACTCCCGCTGAAAGGAGACAAACAGCAAAGGCATAAGATTGTTGACTATCGCCTGTGTGATATAGCCGATATATGCGGCGTATTTTGTATGCTTGTATGTCAGTGTCATAAAATTCCTCCGAAAGCAAAGTCGGAACATGAACATATTATAGCATAGAAGTACAAATTTTGCAATGATCAATTCTGAAACAGGATTGATTTTTCTGTTAATGTTCTCCTATATCTCCGCATTTTCTCCGTCCATACTGACTGTCACATTGGGAAACAGCTTTTTCAGCATATGTTCATATTCCCTAGGATTTTTTTCTGCAGGGCTGTAATGGGTCAGCCACAGGTGTTTTGCATTCGCCTGTTGAGCAAGTAAACAGGCGTCCTGCATAAGCATATGACCCTTTTTGTTCATACTTTCTTTTTTCTCCTCACTGCCGTACATTCCCTCGCAGATAAATAAATCCGAAGCCTCTGCAAAGCGGGAAATCCCCTTAAAAGGTAAAGTATCCGTAACATAGGTCAGCTTAACGGACTTTCGGGCATCTCCCGTTACCTCGGCGGGAGTTACCGTCCTGTCGTCATCAAGGGTGATATTTTCTCCTCCGTGCAGAACCTTCCAGTATTCCACGGGAATACCCAGAGCCTTTGCTTTTTCGGGCAGAAATACGGGCTTACGTCCGAATTCAAAGGAATACCCCAGACAGCTCACACTGTGCCGCAGAGGGATATAGGATACTTTCAGCAAAGGATCTATTTTATCCGCAGCCAACGAACCTGCCTGCGTCGGCAGTTCGCAGATGTTTACGTCAAAGGGAAGCTTGTCACATATACACATAAGCTGACGGGGAATGTTACCAAAACCCTGAGGAACAAAAATATCAAGCGGCTCCGTCCGCGAACAGTTACCCATAGAAAGCAGAAGTCCGGGAAGTCCCGAAATATGATCTGCATGACAGTGAGTGAAAAAAATGTATTCAATACGGCTTATCCTGCACTCATACTGAGCAAGCGCGATCTGCGTACCCTCGCCGCAGTCAACAAGAATAGCTTTGCCGTTATGTTCTATATAGCATGAAGTAAGCCAGCGGTTTTTCAGCGGCAGCATACCGCCTGTACCGATAAGGCAGACACGGGGCATTAAAACACGACCTTTCCTAAATAATGTTCAGGGGACGGCATTTCCGTCGTCCCCTGCATATTATCAATATTATCTTATCTGATTTAAAATAAACGGATCTTTTATCTTCTTATCCTCGGCAAACAAAAGAATTTCTGAAATTATCTGCGCCGTCTTTGGATCTTCGTCAGCAAAAGGAAGGAAAAGTTTTCCTCTGTGCTGTGAATGTACGGGAAGAATGTTTATCATAGGTCCTCCCTGAATATGTACAACTCCACTGCCCAGATGTATACTGTAATCCGCAAGTTCGCCCTTGATAAATGCGTGAGATTTTTCAAAGGTAACGTTTTTAAGCTTGAACAGCGGCATGGTAAATTCTGCAATAGCACGGCGCATTTCAACAGTCGAGTGACTTGTTTCGGGGTCTACTCCGCCTGCGTGGGCTACGCTCACCGCAAGATCGACATCGCGCATTACTTCTGAGAATATAATGTCGGGTATATCCCTTATCTTTAAAGCCGCACCGGTTTTTCTGTCGGAAAATTCCACCCATTCCAAAGTAGGCGCCTCTATGTCCGCAGGTGAAAACCAGTCTGCAAGAGCGTAAATCCTTGCAATGATGTTTTCCTTATAGTAGATTTTCTGCAAGCCGTCCTCCACGTCTGCTACCCAGCGGCGGGATTTCAGGCACGCGACCGTCTGTTTTGGCTGAATCTGATTTCCTGCGTATCTGCGTGAATTGAGAGCGTCCTTTTCGTCCTCAGTCTTGACGTACAGCTCTCTGAACACCTGCTTGAAGGGCTGTTTTATCTTTCTGTCAAACAGTGACTTCTGATACTCGTGCCAGTTTCCGTCCTTATAAAGATCATAGGAATGCGCCGGAATAAGCTCGTCATCAGCGTTAAGAGGTACCCTCTTACCCGTCGGACTTACAAGCTCCATACCCGTCATAAAGCCAATATCCTCGCCGCGTTTGTACACAAGGTTTTCAACCAGAGGCTTGACAACAGGATTACCGCAGAGCATATCTATCTCCCCTGCCGTAAACGACATTCTGTCCTCCATAGCCTGTTCAAGCATCAGCTTTGTGCGGCGGAACTGCTCCGTAAGCTGTTTTTTCACCTCGCCGAGTCGTACGATATACTCGTCCTTTTTATACTTGGCAGGAACGGATTTCAGGGCTTTTCCGTTCTTTTGGCAGACTATTTCCGCCTTGCCTTCCTCATTAATACTCAGTCTTACGGTAATATCCCCGACAACGCAGTCGTCAAGCAGTTCTTTTATGTTGTCAAACATTTTTGTTTCCATTCTGAGAGTAAGACGTGTAACGTCCGCAAGACCTGCGTTTTTCGCAAGATTCTGCATACCTATGGCAACTGCAAGTCCCTCGCTGGCTCTGCGCTGTGCGCCGAACTGTCTGCTCTGCTTTTTGAAAGCCTGCAAGAACATATACCGCGCCAGCAGATCGTCCTCGCCCTCTAAAGGTATGAGAGTATACGCCATAAGTGTATCCTTATTGCGCTTGTCGTTTATCTGTTTTTCCGCGTCGGCTCTCTCCAGTTTTCCAAGAACTGCGTCGGCGTATTTTCTCGCTCTGGAGTGCTTTGCTCCGTCGGATATGTACTTCGCTGCGCCGTAAATAACGTCAAAACGCTTTTTGCCCACAGTTTCATAAGCCTCTCTGAACCAATCAATATCAAACGCGCCGTTCATAAGATCCTCGGAGGATATAGGAGTGAACTTTGCAATGACCGCTTTGCGCTTATCGTCAAGGTATTCGTTCATATGAGCCATAAAGTAGTAGCAGGCGGACTTAAAGCCCTCCCAGCCCAGATATTCTCCGACCATATCTATCCATTCGGGGGAATACAGCGCCGCCTCAACAATACGCTTTTCTGTGACGTCCGTCTTTGATATAAGATCCCTAAGCTTGTCGGCATTATCATCCGGATTTGGCACACAGATACCAAGAAGATAACTGAATGTTCCTCTTTTGGACGAACCCGCGCCGTAAGAGGAACGCTCAAGAGTATCCTTGCCCATAGCGGCAAGAATTCTCACAAAACGCTCTGCGCCGTAAATCCTCACAAGCCCCGTTATACCCGAAGAAAATTCCGTTTCCGTATCCCCTCGGTTAAGCTCGGTATCAAGGACTACGGCTGTTATCCTGTCGTAAACGGTGCTTGCAAACTCCGCAAGCTGTCTGTCCTCCTCGGAGATCTGCGAAACGTCTACCTTATTGCTGTTTATTTTCAGCAGAGACGAAAGTCCCGCGCCGCCCCAGTATCGGCGGCGTGACGCTACAGTCTTTTCGCTTTCTCTGTATTCCTTGGCAAATAACGACAGGTCTTTGAGAACACTCTGAAGGCTGTATCCCGTCATAAGCATTTTATACATAAATCCCTCGGATACTCCGCCGTAAAACGCCGTTCTAACCAGAGACGCCACATCGGGGCGTGCATAGGTCATAGCATCGTTTCTGTATCCCTTTACACCTTCCTCCGCCATTTTGCGGCGAACCTGATCCCAGCCGAATTTTTCGGAAAGCTTATACTTTATTGCAAAAACATCGGAAATATTATCCTTGCGCGGACATCTCAGCCAATTGAGGATAAAGCTTATCTGACAATCGTTAAAAGCCATGCATACAAACTTTTGGGTGCTTTTTACCGTTCCGTCGTAATACCAACGGGTAGGCTTATAGTAGCCTGTAGGTTCCTTCAAAGAAATGAGCTCCGACAAAGGTACTTCGTCCGCAAGATAATTGGCAGCGGCACAGCCCAGCAGAAGCAGATCGCCGCTATCCACATATTCTGACCTCAGAGCCATAAGAACAGTACCCATATGAGCAGCATGAGCATAGGAGTTTTCCTTTGCGATATCCGAACCGAACAGCTTTGACGTCAAGCCTTTCATTAAACACTCTACGCCGTAATGTCCGCCGGTGCAGCAGCACATGGCTACAGAAATTCTGACAAGCTGTTCGGGAGTTTTTATCTCAGTCCTGTAAAATTCCTCCCACATTTCCTTAAAGACAATAACACTGTTATTATTTTCGTCATTTATATATAGACTTCGGGCGCTTCCCAGAAGCGAAGTCTCGCCCCAGTAATCGGTAAATTCGAGATTCTTGTTTTCCTCGATAAGATCGCTGAGCTTTTTAAGGACTTTCTCGGCCGAAAGTTCTTTAACCGCTGAGGACTTCACCGCATTTTTTAGCGCGCCAAGCACACCCTTTGACTTTCTTCCGATCTTAGTATCAGGGAAATATCTTATAAAAGTATCATAGCATTCAGCTACAAATTCCTCGCTGACAACAGGAGTGTATCCGTCTGACTCTTTATATAAACCGTAGCCGTAAGCCTTTTCCTGTTTTTTGCCGTCGGAGGGCTTTATCTGATCTATTAAGATCTGTTCCTTAGATGTTGGATTTTCAATAAGCGACACAAGAGGAACGCATTTCTCCGCAAGGGACTTTCTTTCCTCCTTGCTCTTTAACTGCATAATGATATCCAGACCCGCTGTGCGTTTTTCCTCTTTCTTGTCGGAAACAAGCCGCTGTACACTTTCAAAAAGTTCCTCGTCCGACTGACGGAAAAGTATGGATATTACGTTTGACCTTATGTCCGCCGCCTTATATCTCAGCATTTTTTCAAGCTCGGCGTAATGCCTGTCTTTAAGCTTTACAGTTTTTAGTATCTCAAAAACAGCCTTACGGGCATACTCCTCCCTGTCGCCTGCAAGTGAAACAAGGGCGTCAAGCTGAATATCAGTGGCAGGCTTGGACAGCAGCATTTCTATCGTCTGTCTGCGCGAGCCGTAACCCGAAATATCGATCTCGGGAATAAGTCTGCACATTTCGTCTATCCTGTTGTTATCCTCCAGCATCGCGGCAATGTGAGAATTTTTCTGCACTATGTCGGATTTTGTAAGCTGTTCCGAATTCCACGGGAATACGCAGGGAGAAAATTCAATAGCCTTTTTAGGTATCCTACGGTACAAGTCCATAAGTATATCGTAAACCTGCTCGGCAGTACTGCGGCTGTGAAAAGCACTTTCAAGATTGTCCCGTTCAGACTGCTTTGAGTTGTAGCGATTCACATTTGACATAAGTCCCGGAAGATACATCGCCATAAGGTCAAGCTTGTCGGAATGATTGAAAATAACCATTTGGGAAAGTCTGTTTTTATAGTGGTTCCCAAAGAAGTTATTCATAAAATATCCCGAGACCAATATCTGCTGGCGACTGCCGTTTTCAATGTAATCTTCGATTTTTTTCGCCACACAGACAAAATCACTGCATGCAAGAGTCCATAGTCCGATATAAATTTTCATAGCGTCCTCTGAGGACAGACATTCGTTCAGATATTCCCCGCTGTCAATGCATCTGCACATAAGCTCGAGAGTTTTATTGCTTATACGGTCTAGATCCTTGGTGTCGTAGGCGATAAGTCCCGTCCATGTGCCGACGGCTCTTTTTACAGAGGAATAACGTATGAGATCGTTGTCCTTAATGACATTCATTACCTTTAAAAAGGCGGAAACTGTACCCGAATCACAGGTCTCGCAGACAGCCTGCCTCAGACCCTCCTGAAGTCTCGCCGCAAGAAGAAGCTTACACACCAGCTCCTGAAGCTCCTCGTTTGAACTGCGGAAGATGACCTTGAACAAAGCGTATGTAATGTCCGCTCCGCCGCCCTCAACGGCGTTTCTAGCCCATTCGATAACAAATTGATTTCCTTTGTCTATCTCGTAAACTAACTGATAGCATTCCCCCGAACGCATATACTCAAAGGTCTGCTCCTTTTCTGAAACATTTCCGGAAAGAATATCCTCAACGGACGCGTCGACTGCGCTTTTTTTGTGGAAATCATCAACAATAACCTTAAACCTATCCATATAATCCGTAATATCAGAGGAACGGAAAGACCGTCTGTACCAGCCTGTTGTAAAGGGATATTTGATACAATTATCGAGTGAATAGTAAAAAGCCTCCTTATGGCGGGGCAATATCCAGCCGTCAAAAAGCCACGGACACTCTTTTTTAAAGCACTCGGAGGGCTTTTTGCCTTTTTTCAGTCCGTCATAAATTCTTTGATAATATAAATTTCCGTAAGCGCCGCCGATAAATTCACGCATATCCTGCGACATTCCGTCACGCAAACGCTGTTCCTTAGTATTGAACTCATCTCTGAAATCACGGGCAAGCTTTTCGCGTCTTGCCTTTTCTTCGTTTGTAAGCTTTTCCATACTACCACATCCTTCCCGAAAGCATTGTAAGTCTTATAAATGTAAGAGCGCAGTCTTCTTGAAGTTCTATAGTCTCGTCTAGATTTTCAAGCTCCGTATCGCCTGCGAAAACACGGTATAATCCGTCCTCAAAGCTTTGGACAGCGTTTTCAACGGCAGGAGCAAGAGGCTGTTCCTTATCTCCGTAATTTATTCCGAAAGCAATTTTACCCACAGACGCCATATCGGAGATATTCTCCTTTGACAACGGCTTTGAAACATTGTCGCCCGAGCGGACGCGGGCGTTGTAGTCCTCAACGCAAAGCCGGACGGTAAGAGTTATAAGCTCCCGCAGAGTTTTGGGAACAGTGGGGTAATCAAAAGGCACAGGAGCAATTTTCTGCCGTCGTGCACCGATCTGTTTGAGATTAATAAATATCCGCATAAAAGAACCTCCCAAATAGCAAAATGTAAAGTGATCCGATCGGATCATTAAGGCGGTACACAAGAAAAAATTGAACTGAACTTCTGAACTGAACCACAGCCGTAATACCGCACAATAAAAATCCGCATTAATTACATTAAGTATAACATATTGCACACAAAAAATCAACAAATATTTAAGCGGAATTAATAATTTTTACACAATCGGGAAATCTATTTTCCTTGTCTGTCCGCCGAAAATATTGTATAATGTATACTAACAAGGTTAACATTAATACTGCATACACGCAGTGAGCTTCTGCGAGGTGAAATTGTGAAAATTACATTTAATAAGGATAAGGAGCTTGTAAAACAGATCCG
Organism: uncultured Ruminococcus sp.; assembly: GCA_964399215.1. Taxonomy (GTDB): domain Bacteria; phylum Bacillota; class Clostridia; order Oscillospirales; family Ruminococcaceae; genus Hominimerdicola. Next base: position 18,102 of record CAYNPW010000013.1, read on the forward strand.
GGAGGGCTTAAGGCAAAAGGACGGATACTGTCCCTGCCGTCTCGAGAAAAAAGAGGAATATAAATGTATGTGCGACGAATTCAAAGCGCAGATAAACGATCCCGATTTTGAAGGCTACTGCCATTGTATGCTGTATTACAAAAGCAAAGATTGAGAGGTATCATTATGTCAGTTATCACTATCACAAAAGACAATTTTCAAACGGAAGTTATGCAGTCGGATAAGCCTGTGCTCATCGATCTGTGGGCAAGCTGGTGCGGCCCATGCAGAATGCTTTCTCCTTTGGTTGACCAGGTAGCCGAGGAAAGAGACGACATTAAAGTAGGCAAGATAAATGTGACCGAAAATCCCGAGTTAGCTCAGGCGTTCGGCGCTGAGAGCATTCCTCTTCTGGTATTGGTCAAAGAAGGCAAAATTGTCGGACAATCTCTCGGATATGTCAACAAAGAAAAAATAATTGAACTCATCGAAGGCTGAAAACACATTATCTGTCAAAGTTTACTTTGGTTCATTTTGCAGGATATAATTGCACATTATTCATAAGCATTCTGAAATATACCCTCTGAAGTCCGCTGTCCTTATGGGAAAGCTGCATGGATATGCGTAGAAGCTTTATAAATATGCATTTTCTTCGTTTTCGGGTAATTATGAATAATTAAAAGGGAAATCCTGCAAAATGACCAATTCGGGCAAGGTTATTAAGGATTAGTTGTAGGAATGTTAAAAATTTGACTTGCGTACTATAAAAAGCTTGACAAAGGACAAATTTATGCTATAATAGTATATAGTTAGTGTCAGGTGTGCGTCAGAATGCTCAGACGTCCTCAGGCACAATTATTTTAAGGAGGAAAGACAAATGGAAACATACGGTCTCGAAAAATTAGGTATCATTAATCCTGCTGCGGTTCACCGCAATCTCTCACCCGCTCAGCTTACCGAAGCTGCTCTCAGAAGAGGCGAAGGAAAGCTCAGCAGCACAGGCGCGCTTGTTGTAAAGACAGGTAAATACACAGGACGTTCAGCTAACGATAAGTTTATCGTTGATTCAGAGGGCGTTCACGACGAAATCGCTTGGGGCAAGGTCAACAAGCCAGTTTCTCAGGAACGCTTCGACGCTCTTTATGAGAAGGTTATCGCTTATCTCCAGAACAGAGAAATTTTTATTTTTGACGGTTTTGCAGGCGCAGATTCAAAGTACACAAAGTCGTTCAGAATCGTAAACGAGCTTGCTTCACAGAATATGTTTATTCACCAGCTTCTCCGCCGTCCAAGCGCTGAAGAGCTTGCTAACTTCAAGGAGGACTATACGATCATCGCTGCTCCCGGATTCAAGTGCGTTCCTGAGAGAGACGGCACTAACAGCGAAGCCGCTATCATGATCGACTATGAAAAGCATCTTGTACTTATCTGCGGTACTCAGTACGCAGGCGAAATAAAGAAGAGCGTATTCTCAGTAATGAACTACATTCTTCCTAAGCAGGGCGTATTCCCAATGCACTGCTCGGCTAATATCGGTAAGGACGGCGATTCTGCTGTATTCTTCGGCCTTTCAGGAACAGGTAAGACTACACTTTCCGCTGATCCTAACAGACTTCTTATCGGTGACGACGAGCACGGCTGGGCTGACGATTCCGTATTCAACTTCGAGGGCGGCTGCTATGCAAAGTGCATTAACCTCTCACCTGAGGGCGAGCCTGAGATCTACAACGCTATCAAGTTCGGCGCTCTCGTTGAGAACGTTGTTATGGACGACGAAACAAGAGAATTTGACTTTGACGATGATTCGCTTGCTGTTAACAGCCGTGTAGGCTACCCTATCGAGTACATTCCTAACGCTGAGCTTTCCGGCAAGTCATCAAGCGTTCCTAAGACTGTTATTTTCCTTACAGCAGACGCTTACGGTGTACTTCCTCCTATCTCAAAGCTTGACAAGAATCAGGCTATGTACTACTTTGTATCAGGCTTTACTTCAAAGCTTGCAGGTACAGAGATCGGTGTTAAGGAGCCTGTTCCTACGTTCTCCACATGCTTCGGTGAGCCTTTCCTCCCTCTCGATCCTTCAGTTTACGCAGCAATGCTGGCTGACAAGGTTGAGAAGTCAGGCGCGTCTGTTTACCTTGTAAACACAGGCTGGAACGGCACCGGCAAGAGAATGAAGCTCTCTTATACAAGAGCTATGGTCACTGCCGCTCTTACAGGCGATATTCTCAAGAGCGATTTTGTTAAGGATCCTTACTTCGGTGTAGATGTTCCTACAACTATAGAAGGTGTTCCTTCCGAGCTTCTCATTGTTGAGAACACTTGGGAAGACAAGGCAGAGTACGCTAAGAAGGCTAAGGAGCTTGCAGCTTCCTTTACCAACAACTTCAAGAAGTACACTCACATGAGCGCTGAAGTTGTAGCTGCCGGTCCTAAGGCTGACTAATTACAGCTTACAATTTATAATACGATCAAGCTCCGCAGTTCTGCGGAGCTTTTTTATAAACTAGACCCGTTCAATGAAAAAGGAGTTAAACTATGACATTTATATGCTATCCAAAATGCTCTACCTGTAAAAAAGCACAGAAGTGGCTGGAGGAAAAAAACAAAGAATTTGATATACGAAACATTAAGGAAAATAATCCTACCGCTGAAGAAATTTTAAAATGGTATAAGGCAAGCGGACTTCCGCTGAAAAAGTTCTTTAACACAAGCGGTAATCTTTACAAGGAAATGAACTTAAAGAACAAGCTTGCTGATATGTCCGAAGAAGAACAGATCGGACTTCTTTCGTCGGACGGTATGCTGGTCAAGCGCCCGATATTAGTTGAGGGCGATACTGTACTTGTAGGCTTTAAGGCTGAGGAGTGGGAAAAGAAAATTTAATCCGATTAATTTCCGTATAACCAAAACCTTTATATATAAAAATCGTCTATATTAATAACAAGGCTTTATCAGAAGCCTTCAAACTTTTGCAGAAGTTTTCAACGGCGGAGGTGATATTGTGGAGGAACTGTCGGACAGCAAAATTGTCGAACTTTATTTTAACAGAAACGAAAATGCGATCAGGCAGTCGCAGGAAAAATACGGCGGCTACTGCTATGCCATTGCGTACAATATTCTGGAAAATAAAGAAGACAGCGAGGAGTGCGTTAACGAAACGTGGCTCCGGGCTTGGAATTCCATTCCGCCAAAAAAGCCCTCAAAACTTAACTCCTTTCTGGGAAGGATCAGCCGCAATATCGCTTTGGACAAATACAGGAGCGACAACCGCTTAAAACGAGGAAACGGAGAAATGACCGCTATCTTAGACGAACTTGAGGGCTGCATTCCCGACAGTACAACGACGGAGGAAACAGTCGAGATGAAAATCCTGGAGGATATTTTACAGAATTTTCTTAAAACGCTGTCTCAGCAGGACTGCGCAGTTTTTCTTTCCCGTTACTGGTTTGCTATGTCTCTTAAAGATATAGCAAAGAAATATACCCTAAGAGAAAGCACGGTCAAATCAAGTCTTTTCCGCAGCCGAGGAAAGCTTAAAAGCATGCTTGAAAAAGAAGAAATCACGCTGTAAAGGAGACGATTTTATGAAAGGAAAGGAAAAAGTAAAAGCTCTTGATATTTTCAAAGCTCTTGAAAATACAGACGATGATCTGCTGGAAAAATGCACAAGTTACGGCGATTCAAAAATAAAAATCAAAAAGAAATGTTTTGCTGCTGTGGCTGCCGTGGCTTGCTTGTGTGCAGCAGCAGGTACGGGCATTTATCTTACAGCTGCTAAAGAAAATGTTAACGCTTACGGTTCAAAGTGCGAATCGGATATCGACAGTTCCGATAAAGATACTGAAAGCCAAAGCGATATTTCTGAAGCCGTCGGCAAGGATTCAGATAATGCCGAAGGTCAAATATTGGAGAGCCAAGATGTTAACGGAACGGATTACGGTAAAACCAAAAGCAGCACTGAAACAACTGACGAAGCAAATGATATACAGGAAACCTATGCTATTCCGCACTGGGACGAAATGTCTCTGCCCGAGCGGTTCAGTGAATTTGAGCGTAATGGCAGCAGTTATTTCGTATATTCAAATGTTCTTGATGACGAAAGCCGTATAGACGAAAAGCTTGGTGACGTCACTATTACGGGCTATGACATTTATACCGATGAGGAATATTCCATAAATGCTGAGATATATTCAATTTCAAAGCTTTCCCAAAACTATATGACTGCGATAAGATACGAGGGCTATGACGATTATTATCCCTGCGAAAATTCCGACTATCACCCTGCGGATCTCCAACAGCTTATCAGCGACACCAATCTCAGGGAGGAAATGACCTTCAGTGAAATTTATTACAGCTACTTTGATGACGAGATGAATTATTATGATGTGGATTACTTTGTGGATAATTCCGATGTTTTCTGGACTGAACTGTTTGACAAGGCGGGAGATCCTCAGGCTATCAACGCAGAGGACATTCCCATGGAATTATACAGCGATTATGATTTCAACTGTGAAAGCGAACTTATCAGAGGCTGCATAGGTATCAGCAGCAACGGTTATATCATAACCAATATATCTTCAACAGGCTCGGCTTTTTATATAGGAGAGGACAAAGTAAAAGATTTCATAGATTATATTGATGAAAATTTTAACAAGGGCGTTTCTGTTATTGACTCAGAGCCATTTAATGCCAGCGAAGAAATACTGGACGTTGAGACGGAGACAAGTCCCGACTACGCTATTGCAGAATAATAAAAATCCTTGCTGATAAAATAAGTCTGAAAACACTTCCGTGAAAATCTGTTATATGATTTTCACGGAAGTTTTATATTTTCAGATCAGAAATTTTTTGTATTAATATTGACTTAAGCTGACAGGTATGCTATAATTCTGTCTGAAAGCAATCAGCAGAAAACCTGCCGAAAAACATATGCATTGTAAAGACGAATTCTCTATAAATTTATAAACGGAGGTAATCATTATGCCAAAATGGCTTGATAATGCAGTATTTTACGAAATCTATCCTCAGTCCTTTATGGATACCAACGGCGACGGAATAGGCGATTTCAGGGGTATTATCCAAAAGCTCGACTATATAAAGGAGCTGGGCTGCAACGCCCTGTGGATAAACCCTTGCTTTAAATCTCCTTTCGGTGATGCAGGCTATGATGTTGAGGACTATATGACTGTTGCGCAACGTTACGGCACAAATCAGGATCTATGCGATCTGTTCGCACAAGCGCATAAGCTCGGTATTCATGTTCTTCTTGATCTCGTGCCCGGACATACGGCTATCACTCATAAATGGTTCCTACAGTCTATGAAAGCCGAAAAAAATCCATATACTGACAGATATGTGTGGTCTGACTCTATATGGGAAAATACTGCTCCTATGGACTGCATAAGAGGTATATCAGAAAGAGACGGCTCAGCGGCAGTTAATTTTTTCTCACATCAGCCCGCGCTTAATTATGGATACTACAAACCGGAAAAATCATGGCAGCAGCCAATGGACTCTGAAGGTGCAGTTGCAACAAGAGAAGCAATGAAGGACGTTATGCGTTTTTGGCTGAAAGCAGGCTGCGACGGTTTTCGCGTTGACATGGCAGGCTCTCTGGTAAAAAACGACAATGAAAATTCAGACGGAACAGTTGCATTATGGCAGGATTTCAGAGAATTCCTTGACAGGGAGTTCCCGCAAGCGGCTATGGTCTCGGAATGGGGCGAGCCTGACAAATCACTGCGCGGCGGTTTTCATATGGATTTCCTGCTGCACTTCGGACCGTCACACTATAACGATCTTTTCCGCTGTGAGGAGCCATATTTCTCATCAAGAGGAAAAGGCGAGATCGGAAGCTTTATTTCTAAATACATCGAAAACTACAAAAAGACAGACGGCAAGGGGCTGATATGTATTCCGTCGGGTAATCATGATATGGACAGATTAAGAAGAAATCTGACTCCCGAGGAAATGAAGATAGCTTTTGCATTTCTGCTGACAATGCCGGGAGCCCCATTCATATATTACGGCGATGAGATCGGCATGAGATATGTGGAAGATCTGACGTCTGTTGAGGGCGGCTACGGCAGAACAGGTTCCCGCTCTCCTATGCAGTGGAACAAGAATGTCAATGCGGGCTTTTCTTCTGCGCCCTCTGAAAAGCTGTATATTCCGCTTGACAGCAGAGAGGACAGACCCGACGCTGAAAGTCAGATGACAAGTGAAAATTCTTTAAGAAGCGAAATCAAAAGACTAATTGCGTTCAGACAATCCCACACAGCACTGCAGAGCAAAGCAAAAATCAACTTCGTCACCGTAAGCGGATATCCTCTTGTGTACGAAAGAGAAAATTCAGAGGAAAAGCTGTTGATAGTCATTAATCCGTCGGCGGATAGCAAGAGCTTTACATACTGTGAAAAACTTGGCAGCGTCCTCTATGCAAACGGCGGAAAAATCACACAAAGCGAAAATATTGTACATATTTCAGGGCGATCCGCCATGGTAATAAAAATCAGACAGGAATGATAAAATGGTACGTCAAATAGTAAAAGACAATTTTCTTCTGTCACAAAAATCAACAGAAGCGGACAGAAATGATCTGCCAATAGTAAAGGATCTTATCGACACCATTACAGAACATTCCAAGGAATGTGTGGGAATTGCAGCTAATATGATAGGCGAGCTTAAACGCATAATCGTAGTACAGCTTGGAGAAGAATATGCTGTAATGATAAATCCGATAATTACTGACAGATCCGTAAAAATCTATGAGATGCAAGAAGGCTGTCTATGTCACACAGGAAAACGTACAGCGTTAAGATACGAGAGTATCACCGTTGACTTCAGAGACAGAAAATTCAAGAAAAGAAAGCAAAGCTTTTCGGGATTTACAGCTCAGATAATCCAGCACGAAATTGACCATTGCAACGGAATAATAATATAATATGCACATCACGAAACGGGACAGATATAAAAATCTGTTCCGTTTTTTATCTGCCGGATTTACTCTATCCTAAGTTTTTTGAAATATTAGACTGAATTATACAGGAAATTTGGATATTAAGATATATTTAAGAAAAATATACGCCATAATTTAAGCAGGGAACATTATAATCATTTTCAGAAAAAGAAACAAGGAGACAATAAAATGAATGTAATGGGAAAAATCATTAACGGTGGATTTGGCATTTTTTTTTCTATAGCCTGCGCGCTTACCTTAGGATCGCTGACTACAGTTGTCGGCAAACAGTTAGGCTCCGTTCCTTTGGGAATTGTGATTGTGGCAATGCTTACGTTTTCGGCTTTTTTTCTGTCCTCTCAGTATGGCAGACTTGAAAAGCTTTTTGAGAAGCGTATTAACGGATATCCGGAAAAGGCTGACAGACTATTTTATATTATGGCAGCATTACTGCTTACCCTTCAGGTATGTTTTGTACTGAGCGGTGATTTCATTCCAAAAAACGATCTTTCATATGTATGTCGGGGAGCAGAAAACCTGATCATGGGGAAAGACCTGCACAATGGGCTGCCTGAACGACATCAGCATTATTTTGCCGTTTATCCAAATAATCATCTGCTGTTTGTCTTTATTTACAGACTGTATAAAATCCAATTTGCACTGACGGGTGAAACCTCCAACACATTGCCCATACTCATAAATATTACCGGACTTAATTTATCATATATTTTGATGTACAAAACCGCTAAGCTGATGTATTCCCCCGCAAAAGCGCTGGTTTGCGCCGTTAAAGGGCTGCTGTTTACTCCTCTGATAACGTACTCAGCTTTTTTCTACACCGACGCTGTTTCCATGCCCTGGATTACAGGTGCGCTGTATTTTTATATAAAATGGCGCAGCTGCGACAGCGATGACCGCACTAAAAGCATTTCATATCTTATCTTCTGCGGTCTTTTCCTTGCGGTGGCATACAAGCTTAAAGGCAGCGCTGCGATATTTATTCCTGCGGCGATTATCGACATAGTGTTTAACCGAAAGAAAAAGAGCCAAAAGCTTATAAGCATTATCACGATCGTAACGGTTTTTGCTGCTTTATGCATTATTTTAGGAAGCGTTTCAAAAAGCATTATAGGTATGGACGGTGAAGAAGGTGAGAAGTACCGTTTTCCGCTGATACATTGGGTCATGATGAGCGCAGACGGCAACGGCGGCTATCAGTTCGAGGACTTTCAATACACCAAAAGCTTTGAAGGCTATGACAACAAAGTTTCAGCCGATCTGGACAGACTGCGCGTCAAGCTTTCTGAACAGGGCGCAGCAGGATTGTGCAAACATTTACTTTACAAGCTTACCTATACATGGCAGAACTCCACTTTTATGGCAGGCTACTATAACAAACAAAGCTTTCTGAAAAGCAATATTTTCTATGTACTGAGCGCATTATGTCATTTTACCCTGCTGTTCGGAATTATCCGAAGTTATATATCCAAAATCAAAAGCAAGGACGATGTCTTGTCCTCAGAATTCATGCCAAAGATCGCCTTTGCGGGGCTGACGGCGTTTCTGCTTATCTGGGAGGCAAGGTGCAGATATCTGGTAAGCTTTTTTGTACTCTTTGCTCTTATATAGCATAATTTAATCCTTCTCAATATAAATACCGTATAATGTATGAGATATATTTTCAAATACATTATACGGTATTATATTTTCCTTACTGTCACAGAGCTGCGCATTTAAAGTATATTGCTGAAAAATTTCCGTATCATAATACTGAAAGGGTGTGTTCTTTTGAAACTCAGTAAATATAAAAGCAAGAGAGCAAAGCTTATTATCGACATTCTCTCAGATATTGCGGGTACCTTCCTTATGGCCGTGAGCATACACTGTTTTTGGGAAAAGTCAAACATTGCCCCCGGCGGCGTATCGGGTATAGCGATAATGCTCAAATTCCTGTTTGGACTTCCTGTGGGCTTAATGACGCTGATAATTAATATCCCCTTGCTCATTTTGGGGATGAAATTTTTAGGACGAACTTTTACCATGCGAACGATCCGCGCTCTGCTGATAAGCACATTTATACTGGACTTCGCGGTAACGCCATATATGCCCCAGTACGAGGGTGACAGAATGCTGGGTGCAATATTCGGCGGAGTATTCATGGGCATCGGATTGGGATTAATATTTATGAGAGGCTCCACAACGGGAGGTGTAGATATACTGTCCTGTCTTATCGAACGGAAATATCCTCATATTCCTATTGGAAAGGCTCTGATGATGATAGACAGCGTTATACTTGCTGTTTCTGCGCTTGTGTTCGGAAATATAGAAACAGTACTGTTCGGCATAGTAGCATTGTACTGTCAGACTCAAGTCATTAATAAATTAGTATACGGAGCGGATAAAGGACAGCAAATTTTATGCATATCAGAAAAGAACAAACAGATCGCAGATAAAATCATAAAAGAGATCGGCAGAACGGCTACATTTCTGAATGCCGAAGGCGCATACACGGGTAATAAAACCTCTGTGCTGATGTGCGTTATAGATGTCCAGGAATACTCAAAAATAAAAAAAACTATACAAAGCACAGATCCTAAAGCTTTTATAATCGTATCAGAAGCCACAAGAATAATGGGCGAGGGGTTCAGATCCTTTTAGGCTCAGTATGCAGAAAGATCCGCAAATATTACATCTGCGGATCTTTGACAAATTATTTTACTTACTGCAATAGCAAACCGAATATATCGTTACTGTACCGTTTGCCGCGCCTGCGTGTATCTGATCCAGCTTGCCGCTGAAATCGGAAGTCCCGAAAGCAGATTTACAGTTATTATAGGAGTATTTAGCATAATAATGGCCGTTTGCAGTACCGGTTTCGCTGGGCTGTACCTTTGCCCATTCCGCTCCGCCTGACCAGCTTTGAAGTACAAATTCCACCTGATTTTTCGAACCTGAATATTCAACATAGAAATAACCGTTGGATTTGATGTTATTTGCGTTAAAGCTTCCGCCGTTCTTCGAGGTCATAACAGACGCAGCCTGCTTCCAAGCATTTGCTGTTTTGTCTCCCCAGAAAAGAGATATATAGCTGTCGCCCGAGGAACCTGACGAAGATGATGACGAATCCGAAGCAGGCTCCAGATACCAGAGCTGACAGTTACCGCCCCAGTATTACTGCGGATCGTCATTAAATACGGACTTTCCGTAATCCTTGATAGAGTCTGGATACTGTCCCCAGCCTGCGCAGTCGACCATAAGCATATTTGAGATACCTGCGTTTCTTAACGATTTGATCGCTGATTTACAGCCTTCAGCCCACGCATAACCGTTCCAAGTGCCGTACCATTCGTTGGCAATATTAACAATAACGTATCTCTCAGTACCGCTTAAAACGCTCTTTATTTCTTTCCAGTAGTCAACGCACCTGTTGAGATCAGAGGTACTGTCGCTGCCTGTTGCATCGTGTACTTCAAGAATGCATACAAGCTTGTTGGACTTACACCAATTTATAATATTGCTGACCTCTGAGGCACTTGTTTTGGAATACTTTGAGCCGTTTGAAAGCACAACTCTTACGGTATTAGCCCCCAGATTGGAAGCTGCCTTGATAGACATTTCAGTTTTGTCGCTGAACCATGCGTGAGGAATATTCACTCCCCTCATAACAAAAGCATTTCCGTTTGCATCGCAGATAGTAGTCCCGCTGACATAAAAACCCGACGCCGCCTCGGCAGTATTGATATTGATAAATCCGAAGCAAGTAATAACAGCAAACATTACAGCAACGAACATCTGCAATGTCTTTTGAGATAAGGTCTTACTGTTCATTGTAAAAACTCCTTTTTACTTTGATTTTAGTTTAGATACTATGCCGGCATATTCATCTGTTAACATAAATTATTATAATATTAAGCTTAAATAAAGTCAATTATATTTTTTATCTAAAACGTTTACGAAAATTATTTTCGTATAAAACCACTTAATTTCGACATTTTATTATATAGATTACACAATAAAAGTCAAGCATTTTTAATAATATCATGCATAATATTAAGAAGTATTTCCTCGTTCGGTAATTAATTTTGAGAAATTATCGGTTAATTTTATTAGCGTTTTAATTTGTTAGTTAAGGCAAAACAATAACCGCCCGCACCTTTACGATGCGGGCGGTCCAGTCTGTCGATAAACCTCACATGAAGCAAATAAGGGGCAGCCCTCTATCGCACGGCATGCCCCTCTTTTAAAACAGTCCACCGGACTGTTTTTTATTCACCCTGTGCGGGGCTCCTGCGTATGGGGATTTCGCTCCTGCGGGAGCGACGAGGGGCGCTGCCCCCCTCGACCCCTGCAAGCGCTCCAGCGCCGCGCTTGACCCTGCGCTTTAATTTACGGTTAAACTTTTTCGACAAGCTGGCGGTCGATTCTAGCTTAACAAACTCCCATACAAATAAGTCCGATCAGACAAAGACCTGTGATCAAACAGCTTGAAAAAGCCATAATGTTATCAATTTGTTCCTGGGTGATTTTTTTCATAAAGAACACTCTCCTTTTAGAAAATATACTAAACAGTTCGTTTATTCTGTCCTCAATGCAATTACAGGATCCTTTTTAGCCGCAACCTTTGACGGGAACAGACCTGCAATCAGCGTCAGGGCCATACTTATAAGCACCAATATGATCGCTGCCACAACAGGAATTGCCGCTCTCATAGGCACATCTGTAAGATGTGCGATGATTGCATTGATTGGAATTGTCAGCAAGTATGAAATCCCTATACCAAGTACTCCCGCAACAAATCCAACAATAATAGTTTCTGCATTGAACACTCTTGAAATATCCTTCTTCGACGCACCGATACTTCTGAGAATACCGATCTCCTTTGTTCTTTCCAGAACAGATATATAAGTGATAATGCCTATCATAATTGAAGATACGACCAATGAAATAGCTACAAATGCGATAAGCACATAGCTGATAGCGTCGATGATAGATGTTACCGACGACATCATAATTCCAACAAAGTCTGTGTACTCAATTTTATCCGCTTCCTCTACACTGTCATTATATTCTTCAATCAGGTCTGCTATTTCTTCCTTTGAAGCAAAATCCACAGGATAAATATTTATACTGTTAGGATTTTCTATTGTTGCATAGCCCAGCGTTTTCAAGGTATCATCATAGGTTGACTTTGAATACTTTCCGCTGTTTGCAAGGCTTTCGGCATTCAATTCTGCGGATTCCTGCATCATCTTCTGCATAAGCTCTATCTGCTCATCAGTCAAAGAAGCTATATACTGTTTCTGAGTATCTGTCAGACCTGACAAATCTCCGCTTTGCATTGAAGACATATCAAGCTCGCCCATAGCGTCCATTCCCATTTGTGCAAGCTCGTCCGTGCCCGACGCTCCGCTCTGTTCTATCAACGCCGCATACTGCTCGGGCGTTATATCCTCGGGAATTTCAGCCGAGCCAAGATCGCCATACTGAGCCATAAGCGCAGCATAGTCTTCCTCGCTCATTCCCTCCGGAATTTCTGCCGGAATATCCGCTGCCGAATTCTCTGTCTCAGACATAGAACTGTCCGTTTCAGACTCTGACTCAGCGCTGTCAGTCGATTCATTCTGAGCTGCCGAGCTGTCTGACGCGCTGCTGTCCGTATCTGAGGTTTCATCATCCTCCGGCTCAAATTTAAGACCGCTCAGCACATCGATCTCGGGATTTTCAAGCTGTTCCTTGATGATCTCTGAATTTCCCACTTGTTCTATCAGATATGTCATAAGATCGTGACGGTAACCTACTCCGCCGCTTATGGAAGATACTGCGGCATCCTCGCTGGGTCTTAAAATTCCTACTACGCTGATCTCTGTACCGTTGTCAATGACCCTTTTCATATAATCATCGTCATCAGTCATATCTACCCATACGCCGTCCTTTTTCTGATAAAAATCAGGCGTAATAACCAGCTTGAATTTCAGATCCATAAGCTCTTCATAGGTATAGGAATGCTGCTCGTCATCAATATTGACTTCCTCGCCTACGATCGCTTTTTTCATGATCCCTTTAAGCTCAGAGGAATCGAGAATTCCCAGAGAATACAGAACATAGTCGTTGATCTCGTTGTTCTTGTCAACAAGCAGAACTACCTCGTTATAATTTTCGGGGTACTTACCTGCAATGATATCATACTGACTTTCAATAAGAGCCTTATTGTCTATCATTTCTGACCATGCGTCCATATTATTGCCCATAGCGGTCATTGCAGATATCTGAGTATCGGAGTACAATCCCATATCAGTCATAAGAGTTGAGGGATTTACCTGATAAATACCGTTTTCTGTGTCCGCCCTGAACACATTCAGTGTAGTTGAATAGCCGTACTGAATATCGGTAGTCAAACTTTTGATTTTATCGTTGCTGTCTAAAAATTCCTTGAATTTGGACAGATTATTTACCTTGGTCTCCTGCATAAAGGTATTGATCATTTCTCCCATTGCATTCTGAGAGTAGACCTTGTCCATATCGTGCTCCACCGTACCCTCGCGCTTTTCAGCCATAGTGGTCATGATCTCCCCTAGGCTTGCGGTAGTTTCGGTTATCTGTAAAGGATATGTTGATAGTGTATCCGACTGCACCTGATCTATGTATACCTGAACACCGTTTGAAATGGACAAAATCAGTGCTATTCCGATAATACCGATAGAGCCTGCAAAGGACGTCAGCAGGGTTCTTGCCTTTTTGGTCATTAGGTTATTTTTACTGAGCGAAAGAGCAGTCCAGAAGCTCATGGAGGTTTTCAGCTTTTTGCGCTCTTTCTTCTGCGCCTTTTTATCAGCCTTTGTCATTTCCTTTTCGGGCTTTTTGATAGGCTCGACCACGTTTTTGTCGTAAGGATCGGAATCGTCAACGACCTTGCCGTCCAGAAGCTTGATAATTCTTGAGGAATATTCCATTGCAAGATCCGGGTTATGCGTAACCATAATAATGAGCTTATCCTTAGAAATGCTCTTTAAAAGCTCCATTATCTGCACGCTTGTTTCGGTATCAAGCGCGCCTGTCGGCTCGTCTGCAAGCAGAATATCGGGATTGTTCACCAGCGCTCTTGCAATAGCCACACGCTGCATCTGTCCGCCCGACATCTGGTTCGGCTTTTTGTTAAGCTGATCGCCAAGTCCTACCTGAGTAAGCGCATCGATAGCTCTCTGACGTCTTTCCGACTTTGAAACACCGGACAGAGTAAGCGCAAGCTCAACGTTTGAAAGCACCGTCTGGTGAGGAATAAGATTGTAGCTCTGGAAAACAAAGCCGATAGAATGGTTTCTGTAAGAGTCCCAGTCGCTGTCCTTGAAATCCTTAGTGGATTTGCCGCCGATACGCAGATCACCGTCGGTATATCGGTCAAGTCCTCCGATAATGTTAAGCAAAGTGGTTTTACCGCAGCCCGACTGACCGAGGATAGACACAAACTCATTCTCGCGAAACTCGATACTAACGCCTTTCAGCGCCCGTACCTTGCTGTCACCGACAATATAATCCTTGGTTATGTTTTTTAAACTAAGCATAATATTCTCCTAACTATATTTTCCTATTGTGTATCCAGTATAATATACTTTTATAAACTAAATTTAAACTTACAGAACAATTAAAACTCTTGAAGAGAACAAGTGGACGGCGCCCTGTCGCTCCCGCAGGAGCCCGCACATGGTGATAAAAGCAGTCCGTCAGGCTGTTTAAAAGGGGCATGCCCTGAGATAGAGGGCTGCCCCTTTCGGCTATATGTTGTTCTTTTCGGCAGACTGAGCGGATCTTCTAAAAAGTTCTGCCGTGAAGTCAGCTATCCCCTGCAAAGAACTCCGTCAAAGAATTTTTCCTGAAATTCTATCGCCGAAAGTATCTCGCTGTCGGAGAAATCCCTGCCGTCTGCGGACACTATCCATTTATCCTCACAGTCGTTAAGCCTGTGATAAACGGCTATGACCCTGCCCGAAAATTTCCCGAGGGGCTTGTCCGCGCCCAGCAGATAAATGTCCTGTTCAGCTCCGTCGCCTGCGAAAACTCCCTCAACATATCCATAGTTAATAGGATATATCATGTCGGGACATCTCGGGTGAACCGTACCCATGGGTCTGTCGATAGCTCCGCTGACAGACTTCCCGATAATATCTGAAAAATCAAGCTTTGCAGGCTCTTTATGTATTTTTGCCTCGATAAAATAATGCTTGGCGTCACGTCGCACACCGCCTGACAGGCAGTCGTCGATGTGGCGTACCTTTATAAGCTCAAACTGTGAGAACAGCCTTTCAATATCGTCCATATTGGCAAAAAAATGCGGAACATTCTTTTCGGGACCCTCGTTTTTAAGTCGGGTATTCTTATCGACTACCGTCAGTTCTCCCGAATCAAAGCTTTTACGTTCCTTTGAGCACAGCGTTAAAAGAACTCTGCCCTCGGGTTTGAGGACTCTAGCGATCTCCGCAATAGTCCGTTTCATTCCTTCCGTATCGCAATGTCCTGCTGAGTGCATAGCAAACACGCAATCAAAAGCGTCATCAGCAAACGGCAGCTCAGACATATCCGCCTGCTTGCACAGAATATCCACTCCCTCGTCCTTCTGCCATTTTCTCAAATAATCGAGAGCCTCGTTTGAAATATCCGAAGCCGTAGTTTTAAACCCGCTTTTAGCAAAAAGTATTGCATGTCTGCCCAAACCGCAGCCAAGATCGAGCACAGAGCGGCAGCCCTCGCCTTTCCACTTTGCCGCATAGTAATAGCTTTCCTCACAGGGCATAAGCCACATATCCTTTTTGGCTATACTCCAATCCCATGGGATAAACGTGTTATTCTGCATTGTCTGCACTCCTTTCAAAATTAATAGGTGATATTTACCGTTCAAAATCTATCTGTACTAACTTTTTTCCGTTGGGAAGCAAATGCTCTAAGGTTCTTACTGCGCGGTAGCCGATCTCAGACATTGCGTTCTCCAAAGCCTGTTCTTCCATTTGATGATGTACCTGCTCCAGTCCGTCAAATACATGCAGATAAGGTGAATCGGAAACCCAGTTGTCCTCCATGTTGATCTGAATAATGCAGGAAACATACTTTGGCTCGACCTGACGTATCGCTTTCTGAAAGCATTCGTAACCGATATATTCGATCAGCAGATTTGCAATGACCATATCCGCTTGAGGCAACTTATCCGTTTCTTCGGTCAGATCTATACAAAGACATTCCAGAAGTCCCTCCAAATCGGAGTATCTGCGAATGACCTCCTGCAAATAGGTAGCATTGATGTCCACTCCGTACACTTTTTCAAATTTATCTTTCGAGATATGCTCAAGACCGTTGCCTCCAGCAACACCTAATATCATCACGCTTGAAACAGTATAAGCGTCAAACTGATCCTTCATCATTTCATTCATAGCCTGTAGCTGCATGACCGAACCAAGCTTCATATGATTTTCATAATCCGACAAGGATATATCTTTCCAAGGATTAGACATAAAAATACCTTCTTTGTTTTGGTTTATACTAAGTTTAACACACTTTTATGAATTTTTCAACTGCCGCAAAGCCGATCAATATTTTCTGTATATACAAATTTTTATGCTTGCAATTCTATATGTTCCATGTAGTGTTACAATAGAAATTGGACAAAATTAAGAAAAAAGGAAAGAGAGATAGACGAAAATCTGTTAAAATAAAGTAACCACACAAAATTCAGCAGTAGAAAGAAGGTCTATCTCTCATGAATAGTATAACACAAGATATGAAGTTTCGTCAATCCCTAATGAAATATGCAGAAAAATATGGCGTGAGCCGTGCAAGCCGAAAATATAATAAAGGAAGATCGTATATTTACTTTTGGAAATCTCGCTGGGACGGTAGTGTGGAGTCGCTTGCCGAGAAGTCAAAACGTCCTAATCATCATCCAAAAGAACACACTGAAGCAGAGATAACGATGATACGCATATGCATCGCCGTAATCCCGGTCTGGGACTTACAGAGCTTTGGCATAAGCTGAAAAAAAAGGTTATACACGCCGACCGGAGAGTCTTTACAGAGTGATGAAACGTCTTGGTATGCTGCCTGAGAAGCCTAAAAAGGAAAAACATAAGTCAAAGCCTTATGAGCAGATGACGCACCCCGGAGAACGTATACAGGTAGATGTTAAAGTTGTTCCTCGCTCATGCTTGGCTGATCCGACAATGAAACTGTACCGGTACACAGCTATTGATGAATACAGCCGATTACGTTTTTTGTATGGTTATGAGGAGCAAAGTACTTATTCATCTGCTGACTTTGCTCAAAGACTTGTGACTTGGTACAAAAGGCGTGGAATAATAGTAGAATGCATACAAACTGACAATGGCTTTGAATTTACCAATCGGTTCTCTCCGAGCCAAAAAGACAAGAAAACATTGTTTGAGGACACGTTGGCTAAGCTTGGTGTAAAGCACAAGTTAATACGTCCATACACTCCGCGGCATAACGGCAAGGTTGAACGCAGTCACCGAGAAGATCATAATAAATTCTACTCATGTCACAACTTTTACTCCTGCGCTGACTTAACCGTCCCATGCGTCCTCTTAACTGGCTTTCGCCTATTGAATTTTTGAATAACTATTTTGTCCAATATGATTGACAAACTTACAACAATTCTCCGCTTAATCTCAATATTATGCGTAAAATTGCGCTCAATCTCGTTTCTCAGGCTCAATACAAAAAGCAAAAAACGTTTAATGTTTCGTGCTGCTCTTGAACCCACCCTTTTTCTTAACATCCTTTTCGATCCGTCTTCTGTTTCGCCTCAAAAGTAAATGCTGTTGCCGTGCCGTATAATCGATCAGAATGCGCTCTGAGACGTTTTCGTTCTTTAACAAGTAATTTTTCGCTTAAAAAGTCAAAACGGCTCACAGCGCGTTACAGAACGTTTTCAATCGCTTTCTTCCGCTGCATATCTGACTATGTGTCTCGCCGGTGGGACAAATTATTTA